>JADGGK010000165.1 GCA_019689975.1 Pseudolabrys sp. | reverse complement strand
CGCCGGCGCGGCTCGGGCGGGAGCGCGTAGCTCAGGCGGTAGAGCAACTGACTTTTAATCAGTAGGTCCCGGGTTCGAGTCCCGGCGCGCTCACCAGATAAATCAAGCATTTATCTCTGATTGGAACTTCGCAGGGTCGGCCGGAATCGCCTTTTGGCAACATCCTTGGCAACATTTTGCTGATTTCGGGTTCGAACCGCACCGCCTTGCCTGTCGACAAAAAAGGCTCGCCGAGGCGGGCCTGGGGTGCTTCGACTGTCGCGAAAAAGCCGTCAAGATTCGCCCTCTTTATCAATCTCGGCGAACCTGGCCACGCATGCGAGCATGGCGTCGATGTACGCCCGTTCGTACTTGTCGAGCTCTTCCCGTCGCTCGAGCTGGTCGAGGTGGTAGGCAACCGCCCCGCTCAGGTAGCGCAACGCGGCGATCTTGGATTCCAATGTTCGTCCCATGATGCATCTCCCCTATTGGGACTCGGATTGTCCGACATGGGGGCGACGCAATCAAGAATTTTTTGCTATGCAAATGAATAGTTGCCCAATGCAAATGCATTGTCAGCCTTTGAGCGCCTTGTCGATCGCCTGCTGAAACTCGCCGACGGTAACGCGTACCATTCCCGCAGGTGCCTGTTTAGACCATCCGTATTCGAGCCGCCGAATGTACGGCAGCGAATTGGCGAGATAGATCACGTCGCCAGCTTTTGCTTGCGCGGTTGTTTTCGCCATTGCCTCGATTGTCGCGCTGCCGCTCTTGTCGGTTGCTTCGGTCGTTCCCGTCGCCGGCGCACCGATCGAGCATTGCCAATTCGCGCGGGCGCGCCCGGTATCGACGGGCGTCCGAACGATCACGCGGCGGAACATTTCGGTCGCCACCTCGTGGACGACCTGATCGGCGCGTTGCCTAGGCCGCGTGGACAAATTTGATCCAGTAACGCGCGGTAGCGATATATAGCGTTCCAAGGAAGCTGTCCGCGAGCTGGTCGTATCGGGTGGCGATGGCACGATTGATCTTGAGGTGGCCGATCACGCGTTCGATGCAGTTGCGCTGGCGGTAGAGACGCTTGCTGTAGCGGATTTTCGCCTTGCGGTTCGATTTCGGTGGGATGACGGGCTTGATGCCCCGTTCCTTGAGGTCGTCACGAATGGCATCGGTATCGTAGGCCTTGTCGGCGAGGAGAGCGTCAGGCGCGCGCTCCGGCAAGTCGATCAGCGTGTCGTAGGTCTTGCAGTCCGCCGCTTCGCCCGGCGTGAGGTGGAAGGCGATGGGCCGGCCTCTGGCATCACCGAGACAGTGAATTTTACTGGTGAACCCGCCCCGCGAGCGGCCAAGAGCTCGTCGATGAATCCCCCTTTTCCGCCCGCTGCTGAGACGTGAGCGCGGACCGTCGTGCTGTCGATATTGTAGTGACCGCTCTCCGCCATCGTCTCCGCGAGAGCGATGGCTACGCTCTCCCAGACACCGGAGGCGCTCCATCGTCGAAAACGCCGATAGATCGAGTTCCAGTTGCCGTACTTCTCCGGCACATCGCGCCACGGCGCGCCGGTGCGCAGGCGCCATAGGATGCCGTTGATAATGTTGCGATTGTCCTCGGGCGGTCGTCCCCGCCCTCGCTTGCCGGGTTCTCGCTCGACTGGCAACAAAACGCGCAGAATACGCCACTCGACCTCCGTCAGATCGCCTCGGTTCAAGGCTGCCTCCTCGAATCTGCAGCCTTGAATCAAAATGGGATTCTTGCGTCAATTGATTTTGTCCACGCAGCCTAAATAAAGATGATAGCAGATCAGACTCTCCTATTCGAAGTCTGGTGCTCTATCCAGCTGAGCTACCGGCGCCCGGCGGGTGGTGCGCAGGCAACATGCCACGGCAGGGTCAGGTTGGCGAGCGCTCTCTGCCGGGTGCGCCGGTGCGGTCATTGCGCGCTGCCAAGGAGCGGTAATTCTGGCGTGGCCGCACGGAGGGCCGCGGCAGAAGCTCCGGGGGCGCATCCCCGCGTCCCTGCGACCCGACGGTAGCGAGGCCGCGCGGGGGGTATCCGCCAGCCGTCACGGCGAGCAAAGCCTCGGGGCAGACCCCTTTGGTGGAAGAACCCCTCGTTGCCCTCGCACGACACGCAAGGTGTCCGTATCTCGAGCCGTTGCGATGAAGCGTCGATCCGTTGTGATGAAGGCGCCGCTACCCGGATCAGACGGACCACGCGCTGAGAGGCGGTCCCGTCCCGGCAAGTGGCGTAGCTCGGCGGAGCAAGCCGCGAAGAAGCGCGCCATCATGGCGCCGTAGCGAGTGAGCGGCTTGCGGTGGTCATCGCGACGCACCGGCAGGGTTCGGTCACCACGACCTGCAACCCAACCGAGGACTGAAGCGATGACCGACGCGATGATGACGCTTCGCACGCTTCCGGAGAAGAGCGCCGATGCCGATCTCTTGCGCGAGATGATCGGCCTTGCCGCTCAAGCCTGATGGAGCGGGAGGTCGAGCGCAGGACCGGCGCCGGCCGTGGCGAGAAGAGCGCGGAGAGACGGGCCCGGCGCAATGGCTGTCGCGACCGGCTGTGGGAGAGGCGCGCCGGTACGGGTGGAGCCGCGCATCCCCAAGCTGCGCAAGGGCAGCCACTTCCCGGCCTTCCTGGAGCCGCGGCGGCTTGACAGCGTGGCCGGCCCTACCTGTCGTCACGATGACGCCACCGCCGTTACACCACGCCAAGGGACAAGATTTCCGTCCGGGGCGTTCGATTGCCTATTCCGCAAATACGTCCGCACACTTTTGCTCTCCACAACATGCGGCTTACCCCCGGGTTGATGGCGCCACGTCGTTCGGGAGATACGATGGTATCCTCCTGAGAACTTTGGCATTCTTTGCTGGAGGGATAGGAGATGGCCGGTGAATGCAAGGATACGGTGCTGACACTTCGCGAAGTTGCGGCCTTGCTGAAGGTCGCCGACAAGACGGTCTACACGATGGCGCAGCGACGCGAACTGCCAGGATTCAAGGTTCGCGGGCAATGGCGCTTCAAGCCGGCCGATCTCGACCAGTGGATTGAGGAGCGGAAGGCCGCAGCGCGCAAGGCGGCGAAAAAGGGGAGCAAAGCGTGACCGAGCTCTTTTTCGAACGGCCCATCCTTAATTCACCCTATGCATATCCTGGCCGTCACTGGGAGCTGGATGCCGA
>JADGGK010000059.1 GCA_019689975.1 Pseudolabrys sp. | reverse complement strand
ACACGAGATGACGGTTGGCGTCATGCCATCCGGCTATGTTTGCCCACCCAGACAAAGATCGGCACCGCGAGCAGCTGCGTCGCGACGCAAAAGGCGACCACCGCGGCGAGGGAGAAATCATAGAGAATCCCGATCACTGCACTGCCGAGAAACCAGCATATCCCGTAGCCAGCGGTAAACAGACCGAATGCGGAGGCTCGGCGATGCACCGGCACCATAGGCGCGACCGCCGCCGGAATGATCGATTCGTGCACGCCCATACTCAACCCCCAGATGGCCGAACCGATCAGCGCAGGCCAGAAATCGCCAAGAAAAACCAGCGGTGCGAACAACACCGAGAGCAGCGTCAGCAGCACCAGCACGAGGAATCCATGCCGGTCGAACAACCGGCCGAAAACGAGCGAACCGGTCCCGCTTACCGCCATCGCCACGGCGTAAAAAACCGCGATCCAGTCGCCGGGCACGGTTCCTCGGATACCGAAATGATAGGCGATCAACGGATAGTCGGCGAATCCCGCGGCGACAAGAACCGCGCCGAGCAGGTAGATCCAGAATAACCGCGGAAAACCGGATGCGCCAATCTCCGACCGCGACCGTTCCAGATCCTGCGGCCGGGGATAGAGCCACCGCGCGAGCAGGACAAGGCTTAGATTGATCACCGCAGGGACGAGGAGAACCGCGAAGGCAAGCCGGAAGCTTCCTTGATGGGCGAGCACCGCAGCGACCGCGAGCGGTCCTAACATGGCGCCGAATTGATCGAGGGCCTCGTGCAGGCCGAAGGCCCAGCCGTAGCCTCCGGCTTGTCTCCCCGCATGCGACAGCATCACGTCGCGCGGCGGATTGCGAATGGCCTTGCCTACGCGTTCAAGGATGATCAACGCCGCTGCCGCCGGCCAGCTTCCGGTCAGCGCCAGCGCCGGCACGGACGCCATCTGGACGAGGTAGCCAAAAATGGTGATCGGCCAGTAGCGGCCGGTAGCGTCGGCCAAACGGCCCGAGAATAGCCGCAGACCATAGCCGAGAAACTCGCCGAAACCGGTAACAATGCCGACCACCGTGCCGCTCGCCTGCAGCGTCGCGAGGTAGGGACCAATGATGCTGCGAGAGCCTTCGTAGGTGAAATCGGCAAAGAAGCTCAAAATTCCGATGAGGACGACAAAACGGAGCGCTGCACGTGCGTCGCGTCGGTTAGTTGCGGACGGCGTCGTCATCGGTTCACCATCCAACCATTGTTTGGGGCGCCGGAGACCGTCGTCGGGCGGCGCGGCGCCTCGCGGCTGCATCTTGTACCGCCTGCCGTCGTACCGCGCGGCGGTTGATTCGCCCATAGCATACTTGCGACTCGTACGCGGATTGCGGACTTGCGTCGATCCGTCGCGAAGGACGGTACGAAACTTTCCACGCCGTGAAACGTGTCGCACCGAATTCGGCTGGTCCCGCCGCAATATGCAGTGGCCGCCCGCGTCCCTGCCGAACCGGGGGAGGCACCATCATCAGATGGGTCCGCGGTCGGGGGCCTCCCCTTCAATCCGCGCGGCGAAGCAAGAGGCAAGATCGCCGGAGCCCACGCCCGCGGCTTCTATCGATGGAAACCGACAGAGCCTATGCCGATACTGACATTACGCCGGACGTCAACCCCCGCCGGCGTACCGCCGTCACGCCAATCGTATCATCGCTGCCGTCGCGTGACGACGCGTGGTCACGCCGACGGCGATGTACGCCTCTCGCGCGGCGGGAACAGGGATGTAACCAGCGCCGCCAAGCGGGATCGGCGTAAGATTTCCCTCCTGGGTCAAAAACCCGCGACCGAGCAATGTCGCGTCGCTCGTCGATGCGGATTGTGTGGTCGGAGGCTGCCGCCGGATTTGCGCACGGCGGAGACCCTGGCGGCATGCTCCCGCATTGCCGATGCGCTCGCGATAACGGCGCCGACTGCTCGCGCACGCGCTATTTGGGTTTCCTAAGGTCGCCTTTCTTGACCCCCGCCTCCGGGAAAATCCACATCGCCACGATCATGAAAATCGCGGTAACCATCACGAATGTCGAGAACTCCGACCTCACGGGCGAACCGCTCCAGAAGGAAAGCACCGCGGCGATGATCAGCACGAGGACGGAAACGGCTGCTTTGACGTCATTAGGCATGGCACATGATCCGACCCGATGGGTGCACGCTACGCTACCGAACGAGCGCGATCATTCCCGTCCCGGGTGTTCAATAGTTTCCGACGGGGACTGCCGCCGCCTCATCCGGCCTGCGCGGCTGAGCGCGCAGAGTCTTCTTTAGATAACGCGTATCGTAGCCGTTGAAGAGCGTTCCGATCAGACCGCGGTCAAGGTCCGAAGTACCGAATAGCCAATCCGCGATCGGAAACGTCAGATTCATGTTCGTCTCCATCATCAGCTTGGCGTTGTGATGGGCGGTATGATGACGCCGCAATGAATTCACCAGCGGGCAGTTCCGTACGAACCAATTCTCGTCCACATGACAGCAGAAGTGCATGAATTCATAGACGAGATACATCCCCGTTGTGACGCACATGAACAACCAACCCACATTGGGCGTCAACAGCGTACCGAGAATCGCGGCAAGGGGCAGCGACATCAGGATGAAAACGACCAGTGCGTAGGGAGGAAACACTGTGACCCGCCAATCCTTGTGATCGCGGAATCGCATTTCGTCGTCGGTGAAGAACTGATGATGATTGAGCGTGTGACGTTCATAGATCGAACGCAAGCCCTTGATGTTAATCGGCCTGTGCATGACATATCGATGCACTGCCCATTCGAATATGTTGGTGAAGAGGAAAGTGAGCGGCACCGTCAACCATTCGACCCAGCTCACCTCGCGGATATGCGCGACATAGACGTAGAAGGCGGCCGCGCCCATCGCATAAATGAGCACGATGTGAAAGTAACCATCATACCATCCCATGATGCGGGATCGGTACTCCTGACGGAATTCGATTTGTCGTTGCTTGATCATGGCGCCCTTTCTCCTCGGCTCCTCGCTGGCCGCCGTGCTTTGCCGCGGCGCGCGGTCGCCCGTCAATCTGATATATTACACATCTATCACACCATGGAAGCACCTTCAATCGGCGGCCCCCGCCGCGGCCGCGCCCTCGATGACGCGCGCCACCGCCGGGTTCCGTCGCGCGTCCGCCGGCCTGCCATTGAAAATTATCTCACCACGCTCAATGACATAGAGCCGGTCGGCAAAATCGGGCACATGGTGGATGTTCGATTCGGCGATGAAGACCGCGTGGCCGAACGAACGGATGCTGGCGAGCCCTTCGACGATCGACGGCACGATTGCCGGCGACAGGCCTTCGGTTGGCTCATCGAGCAGCAGCAGCTTCGGGCCGAGCGCCAGGGCGCGAGCGATAGAGACCATCTTGCGCTCCCCTCCCGACAGGGCCTGTCCTCCGCGATCGCGGTATTGCGTGAGCTTGGGGAACACGTTGTATGCCGCCGCGATTCGCTCCGCCGCGGGCCGCGGGCCGGGACGAATCCAGGTCGGGAGGGCTATATTCTCGGCCACGGTTAGCTCGCCGAACACCTCGCTTTCTTCCGGTGCAAAGCCAATCCCCAGTCGCGCGATCTCGAACGGACGCAACGCGAGCAGGTCCTTTCCCTCGAATTCGATTGTGCCCGATACCGGTTTGTAAAATCCCATGATGGTGCGCAGGGTGGTCGTCTTTCCGGCGCCGTTGCGGCCGACGAGACAGGTCAATTCGCCGTCACCCGCCGTAATCGACACGCCGCGCAGCACGCGACTGCCCTCGATGTCCACGACCAGATCGCGCACCGACAGCATTATCGGCTCTTTCTTTTGCCGATCACGGTTTCGACAAGGTAGGGATCGGCAAAGAACCGATCGGGTGGCAGATCGGCGAGGACCTGCCCTGCGGCCAGGGCGATAATGCGACTAGAATATGTCGCCACCAAATCCATGTCGTGCTCGACCAGCACGATGCCTTTGACGCCCGCACGCTCCGCAGCTGCGACCAGCGTCTTCATAATGCCGTGTTTCTCGGAGGTTGATACCCCGGAAGTCGGTTCGTCGAGCAAAATGACCAGCGGCTTGAGCGCAAAGGCCGACGCCACGTCCAGCAGTTTTTTCTCGCCTTGCGACAGCACCGCGGCGACGGTATCGAACCGCCCCCCGAGCCCAAAGATTTCGGCTATTTCCGCGGCGCGACGGCGAATCGCATCATCCGCGTCAAGGCGGGAGAAAAGATGCCAACGCTTTTTTTGTTGCGAGACGATGGCCGCGGCGATCGTTTCCCCCACCGTCAGCCGAGGAAAGATTTGGATGAGCTGAAAGGCGCGCGCCAAGCCCTGATCGGCAAGTTCGACCGGCCCCTTCCCGGCGATGTTCCTGCCCTTGAACAAGACCTCTCCCGAGCTTGGCTTCAGGAGCCCGGTGAGCAGGTTGACCAGTGTTGTCTTCCCTGCACCGTTGGGGCCAACGACAGAAACGAGCTCGCCTTCTCGCACGGCCATGCTCACGCGGTCGAGGGCCGGAAGCGGACCGTAGGACTTGCTGAGATTGACGGTCTCAAGGAGCGTCATGCCGGCTTCCCCAGCCATTGACGTCGCAGTGCAACCACGAGACCCGTGACGCCGTCCGGACAGCCGATGACGAGAACCGCCAGCACGACGCCGAGGACGAAGCGCCAATATTCCGTGAGCGACTGAAGCTGATCCTGAAGCAGCGTGAAGGCAAGCGCGCCAATAATGGGGCCGAAGAAGTTGGAGAATCCCCCAAGCACGGTCATGAACACGAGCTGACCGGATTGCGTCCAATAGACGAGCTCGGGATCGGCGAGACCAACACGAAACCCCAGGATGACACCGCCCGCCGCCCCGAACATTGCCGATATGACGAAGGCAATGAGGCGGCAGCGAGTGACCTGGACCCCCAGATATTCGGCCTTACGCGCATTGTCGCGGATCGCTTTGAGATGCAATCCGAAGGGCGAATGCACGATGCGCCACATCGCGGCGCCGCAAACCACCAGGAGGCCGAGGCAATAGTAGTAAAACGGTCCCACAAGGAAATCGATTTTGTTGTATGAGCGAAACTCGGATCCAAGGATGGTCATGCGCGCGACGCGCATGCCGCTGTCCCCGCCGGTAACGTAATAGAACTTGAACAGGAAGGAATAAAATAGCATGCCGAAGGCGAGGGTCAGCATGCCGAAAAAAATGCCGGTATAACGGACGCACAACTGGCCGATTGGCAGCGCCGCGATCGCCGATGCGAGTACGACGACGCCAAGCACCAGCTCAAATGATTTGATCCCCAGAACGCCCGACATCACCGCGGCGCCGTAGGCGCCGACGCCTAGAAACATCGCATGTCCAAACGACAACAGGCCCGCATAGCCGAACAGGAGGTTAAATCCGAGCAAAGCGATGGCATAACCGAAAAAAGGGATCATGAGTCCGACGTAATAAGGCGGGACGACAAAAGGCAGCAGCGCCAATACGGTCGTTCCTGCTGCCGCGATGGCCACTGTCGTGGAGAGCCTCATGCCACCGATCTCCCGAACAATCCGGTGGGTCGGGAAATCAATACGCCGATCACGATAGTATAGATTGCAACCACCTCGAGCTCGGGTACGAACACGATCGACAGTGCACGGATGAATCCCACAATAGCCGCGCCAACCAGCGCGCCCTGCATAGACCCAAGCCCGCCGATGACGACGACCGCAAAAGCTTCCACGACGAACTCAACCGCCATGTCGAGCGAGGCGGCTGCAGTCGGCACCACAAGCGCGCCTGCGGTAGTACCTAGAACCGCTCCGAGAGTGAATACGGCGGAATACATGTGGCGCACATCAACCCCGAGCGCCTCCGCCATAACGCGATTCTCAGCCGTGGCGCGCAGTGTTCGTCCATGATTTGTATGATGAAGAAAAAAAGCGAGCCCGGCGGCTACCGCAACGGCGGCGCCGATGACCAACAGATTATATACGGGCATGCTGAAATCGCCGACGCTAATCGTTCCGTAAATAAGATATGCGCTGTCGAGCGAACGCGGGTTGGCGCCCCAGAAAAATTTGAAGATGTCCTGAAATATCAACACCATTGCGAAGGTCAACAGAAGCTGAAAACTCTCGTCGCGATCGTAGATCGTGCGCAGCAGCCGCTCGATCGGCGGACCGATCAGACCGAGGAGAATGCCCGAAAGAATGAGGCCCGGAAAAATGAGCCACGCCGAGACCCCGAGCGCGCCGGCATAGCTGATGAAGGTTATTCCGAAATAGGCCCCAAGGGCGTAGAACGAGCCGCACGCAAGATTGATGATCTTCTGCACGCCGAACACGAGTTGCAGTCCGGCGGCAACCAGAAACAGAACGGCGGCGTGAAACACACCGCCGGCAAGAATGTTCGCAAACGCGGACATTTAATCCGGTTGGTCTGTATTGGCTCGGGTTACACGTTGAATTGCGCGGTTTTGATCCATTCCCAGAAGTTCGCCCCCGGGGGCTTTTGCAATTCGGTCGAATATCGGCTTTCGAACGTTCCGAGCGTGACAAAGTCGTAGGCGTTTTTGTGGGTGGTAAATCCCTGGACGAAGGTCTGATCGGCGATATGATCCTTGCGCCAGCCTCCCTTGCCGCCAAGACTGTCGACCGACAGGCCGACCATGGCGTCGATGATATCGTCCTGCGAGGGCCAACTGCCGCCTTTCGCCTTCATGGCTTTTTCGACCGCAGCTTTGTAGGAGGCGAGCGCGAAATAGGCGCGGTCAGCCTCCCATTCGGGATAGTCATTGTAGGTTTTCGCGTACCAGTCGACGAACTCGCGGGTCATCGCCGAGTTGTTCGGGTTGGCGAAATAAAGAGTATTGTGCCCGAACAACATGCCCTCCGGGGTAAATTCCTTCTTCATTAACGTGTGCTGCCAACCGGCCGCAGGAAACACCAGCTTCACGCCCTCCGTTAATCCGGCAGCGTGCGCCTGCTTCATGAAGATCGGCAGGTCGGCGAACAAGAGCGACGAGAAGATCAGGTCGGGTTTTGCCGCCTTGAGCGCCGCGACATGGCTGGTCAAATCCATCGTGCCGACTTTCGGCCATTGCTCGGTAACGACCTTGTGCTCGATGTTGAACCGTTTGAGGATGGCGATGAACGCCGCCATGTTGTTGCGGCCATAGGAATAATCGGGATTGATGCCGGCAACGGTGACAAACTTTCCCTTCCAGTACTTTATTGCGAGCAGCGAGGACATGACCGCCTCGCATTCGTTGTCCGTCGAGCGGAAAAGATAACGCGGGTTTGGTATTGTCTCATTGACGCCATCCTGCGTCGTGCCGTCCCAATAGATCGTGAGAGCGCGTGCCTCCTCGACCACCGGACCGAGGGCAAGACCCACGCCAGTGGAAATGATGCCCTGAACACAATCCACTTTGTCCTGCTGGACGAGCTTGCTGAAGCGCTCGATCGTGTCCTTCGGCGACGACTCATCCTCGATGACAAGCTCGACCTTGCGGCCGCCGATACCGCCGTGGGCGTTGTATCGTTCCGTCGCCCATTGCACGGCGCGAATGCCGTTGAGTCCGGGCGCGGCGGCGATGCCCGAACGGGGCGCCAGAATGCCGATGCGCAGCGGCTTGTTCTGCGCGATCGCGGGCGCAGAAATGCCGACGGACGCCGCTGCCGTGCCAACCGCGGCGGCGGACGCCAGGAACCTGCGGCGAGAAATGAACATCGTGTCCCTCCCTCCCGACCCTCACCCGGGTCTCGTTATCGTTGTTCGCCACAGAAATGATATATCAGACGCATGTCAGTAACAAGCCAATACCGCCGGCGGAGCCAAGGCCGATCCGAGGCGGTGGGGTGGAAGGTATCGATGCCGTGCGTCAGGCCGCGGTCTTGGCGCGCAGGAAGTCGTCGATTTCGGCGCCCGTGAGGGTCCAATCGTTGTCGAAATTGGCAACCACAGCCCTCATAAACGGCTCCGACAACGCGATGGCGCGTTCGCGGTCGCCCAAATAGTCATAAAGGATTGCGAACGCCAATTGTCGTGGGCTCTCGCCCTCGTAGGTCCATTCGAAGCCATAATTCGTAAAGCGCTTGATCTCGTAATGTTCGCTCAGCGGTTGTCCGTCTACGGTGACGATCAAGCCGTCGATCGTACGTCTTCCCTCATAGGTTTTCATTGCGCTCAAACCGATACCGTTGCACGCGTGAAGTTTTCGACATAGTCGAGCAGCTTGTCGCTTGCGCGTGCCGCGGCTTCGGCATCGCCTTTAGCGATGGCGCGGGCCTGATTGGCGTGCAAGCGTGCACAGAGCGGCAGGTCGGCCGCCTCCCGGTAATGCATGTACCAGAAGCGACGCGAAAGCCCCTGCAGGAGTTTCATCGAGCGGGCGGCATAGTCATTGTGTGCTGCTTCGACGATCAGCTTATTGAGCTCGCGGTCGAGCCGCATAAAGGCGATGTCGTCGTTGTCCTTGGCGGCGCGATCCATGCCCTGGGCGATATCCAGAAGCTGTTGGCGCTGCTCTTTCGTTGCCCGCTCCGCCCCGGTGCGGCTTAAGAGGCGTTCGATCTCGCGGCGTACCTCCAAGACCAGAAGCTGATTGCGGGGGTTGATATCGGAGACGAGGATCCCTTTGCGCGG
Source organism: Pseudolabrys sp. (assembly GCA_019689975.1). Lineage (GTDB taxonomy): Bacteria > Pseudomonadota > Alphaproteobacteria > Rhizobiales > Xanthobacteraceae > Pseudolabrys. The sequence goes on along the minus strand of JADGGK010000059.1, from coordinate 9,399 downwards.
CAGGATGGTCACGAGGCCTTCGCGCGCCAGCCGTTGCAGCGCCTCGCGCACCGGCGTGCGACCGATTCTGAAGGTCGCCGACAGCGACTGCTCCGACAGAACGTCGCCTGGCTTGAGCCTAAGCGTGACGATCTGCTCCTCGATCAGTCGGTAAGCCTGTTCCGTCAGTGTCTCCGGCGCATGCGGCCGCGACTGGCCTTTGCGGGCGCCGGCCGGTCTGGCTCCCGATCGCGGAGCCCGCGGTGCGAGTGCGGACGAGCGAGGCACCTCAAATCTGCCTTCGTTTGGCGACCATGGCCGCGAACTTTTCGTATTCCGCGTCGTTGACCGCATACGAGTGGTCGTCGTCGGGGAACGAGCCCTCCTTGACCTCTTTCACATATTGCCGAATGCCCGCGACGGCAACCTCGGTCAATTTGGCATAACGCTTCGTGAATTTCGGCTTGAAATCGGTGAAGACGCCCAGCAGGTCGTAGCACAGAAGGATCTGGCCGTCACAGCCGGCCCCGGCCCCGATGCCAATGGTGGGGATGGTGAGTTGCTGCGAAATGAGCCGCGCGATCTTGGCCGGGACTGCCTCAAATTCGAGCATGAAACAGCCGGCGTCTTCGATCGCCAGCGCGTCTTCAAGTATCTTCATTGCCGCCTCTGCAGTGCGGCCTTGAATCTTGAAGCCCCCGAACATGGCGATGGTATGCGGAGTGAGACCGATGTGCGACGCCGTGGGGATGCCCGCATCCACCAGCGCCTTCAGGATGTGCGCCTGCGATTTTCCTCCTTGCGGCTTGACGGCATCACACAGCGCCTCCTGCATGAAGCGGGTCGCATTCGCGAGAGCGCGCTCCACCGTGTGATAACTCTGATAAGGCATGCATCCGAGCACGAATGTATTCGGCGCGCCACGTCGCACCGCCTGGGCGTGCATGACCATCATGTCCATGGTCGCGGGAATGGTATTGGGGTGGCCGTGGGCGACCATGGCGAGGCTGTCGCCCACCACGGCCACGTCGACGCCGGCCATCTCGGCCCATTTTGCGGAGGTATAGTCCGGCACCGACATATAGACCATTTTCTCGCCGGTTCGCTTCGAGTCCCGAATCTCCGCAATGGTGCGTTTCTCGCGCTTTCCGTCGGCCGTCGCCGCGTCGGGTTTCGTCTTGGCGGGCGTGGCCATCGGCTTGGCCGCCGTCTCAGCCGTCGACATCGCGTCCCTCCCGCTGAAGCGCCTCTTGCGCGAACCTCTGATATATGTCTCGTATGTTAGTTGCAGCCGTTGCGGTCGGTCAAGGCCGCGCCTATGTCGCCGACACCCGCTTTGGGGAGCAAGTCCGCATGGTGGCCGGAGAGGCCGTGATCCCTCTGATGCTGTTCACCGGGTCGCTGCTGGCCTGCGCCTTGCATGGCCTGGCGGCGAGCGGACAGTTCCCCCGCGAGCACCGTGATCCGAGCTTCGCATCACCGGTCGGCCGTGCCGTTCTGTTCGGCACGATTGCCGTGATGATCGCCAGCTTGGTCGCGGTTCTGACGGTGGTCTGGCGGCTACTTCCTTGGTACGCTGCGGTGATCGGCGGCGGCTTGGCCATTCTCGCGGCCCCGCCCATTCTGCAACAATGCCCCGATCGTTTCGTTGACGGACGCGCGTCCCTGTTGAGCTTTGCCGGGGCGGGCGCCGTGTTCGCGCTGCTTCTGCTTTGGCTCGGTGCAAATCGGGTCGACCCGTATTAGCCGGCTGCGCAAAATTGAGCGCCATGCCATATGTAGCGGCCCCAACGCACGGACGGGAGCGCGCGGAGCGGGCTTGAATCCCGTCGCGGCACAAATCGGCATCGAGGAGAACGCTTATGATCGCGGTAATTTTCGAAGTCTGGCCCAGGGCGGAACGCAAACGCGAGTATCTCGATATCGCCGCGGAACTGCGGCCACTACTCGAGAAAATAGACGGCTTCATCTCGATCGAGCGCTTCGAGAGTCTGAGCGAACCGGGCAAGATACTCTCGCTCTCGTTCTTTCGTGACGAGGCCGCGGTCCAGGCTTGGCGGCAAACGAGGGAACATCGGCTTGCTCAGGCAAAGGGTCGGCGGGAGATTTTCGCGAATTATCGCCTTCGGGTGGCAGGCGTCATCAGAGATTATGGGATGAGTGACCGCACGCATGCGCCGGCCGACAGCCTTGCCGCTCATGGTGGATAATATTTCGTTGTCCGCATCACCGTGCGAGCGTATGGTGCCGCTGCGACGCGCGGACAGGCCCAAACAACTTAAGGCGGATACGACCGGCACGGAGCCGCACAGGTTATCCGGCACTGTTCGGTGCTCGACCAGGCGCCAATTCTTTGCCGATGCCTCCCGTGCGGTCGGCGTCTGCATTCGTGTCCTCGTCAAAACAAACTGTACTGCTGCGATCGCGATCGTTTTTGTACTGGATGCGCGTGCCGTATAACCAGATCCTCGGCAATGTCGGCGAGGAAGCGCGACGGCGGCAACGCTCGCACCGCGCCACGCCATGCTCGTTTGGCCGCACGGGTCAGGAACAGCCGGTGCTTGGCCCGCGTCATGGCGACGTACAAGAGGCGCCTTTCCTCATGGAGATCCCCCGGCAGGTCCCCGGCGCCCCATATCAGCGGCATGAGCCCCTCTTCCATACCTACGACGAACACAACCGAAAATTCGAGACCTTTCGCCGCATGCATGGTCGTAAGCGACACCCTGTCGGCCCGCGGGTCATGGAAATCGGCCTCGCTGCACAACGCTACTTGGTCGCGCAAGCGCGCCGCATCGCCCGCGACCCCGTGCGATTCGGCGATCTGCGTGAGCCAAGCCTGCGCCTCGACAAGATCTGCCGCGCTGATCGAGGCATCCTTCCGCGCGTTTTCCGTTGCCACGGCAAGACGCTCACGCAGCGTGATCCGTGATGTCGCGCCGGCCGCCCCAGCGGCATCGGCAGTCAACGCCGAAAGCACCGCCCTGACGCCAGGATGGGCGGCGAGAGCGGCGGGCGAACTTTTCTTGAAGGGAATGCCGGCGCGGTCGAAAGCCTTGCGCAGCGGGATTGCCTGCGCATCCGTGCGGTAGAGAACGGCGAAATCGGCAAAACTCAGCGGAGTCGCGGCGTCGCCGCCGACCATAGTTGGCCGGCCGGCCGATTGCATGTCATGGCCTCCGAGCAGCGCTTCAATCGCAGCGACAACAAATTCGGCCTCGCCGTCATCGTCCTCGGCGACATGCACGACGATCCGATCCTGCATGGGCCGGGTGATGCCGTATGTTGACGCGCCGATGACCTGCGCCGAAGCCGCAACGATCGTGCCGCTCGAACGATAATTATTGGCAAGCTTTAGGGTGCGAGCCGAAGGATAGTCGGATGCAAAGCGCGCAAAACAGGTCGCATCGGCACCGCGAAAGCCGTAGATCGCCTGATTCGGGTCTCCGATCACGCACAGATTGCCTTCGGGTCCGGCAAGAAGCTGCAGCAGGCGATACTGACGCTCGTCGACGTCCTGAAACTCGTCGACGAGAATATGACTGAAGCGTGCGCGCCAATGCGCGGCAACCTCGGCGTCATGCTCGAGCAACTCCACGGCAAGCAGCACGAGGTCGTCGAAATCGACCCAACCTTGCATCCGTCCCGCGCGAGATAGAATCGCAAGCGCCGCGCATTCTTCGGCGCCCGCGGAAATGCCGGTTCGTTTGAGTCGCGAAATCGATCGCAACAAATCCGACGCCCGGCTATCGCTGATCTTGAGTGCCGCCGCGAGCGTGGCTTTCCGCTCCGCCTCGTCGGCCACACGAAAATCGGCCCGCAAGCCCAGCGCGCTCGCGTGGGCGCGCAGAATCGCGAATCCGAGCGAATGGAAGCTGTGAACCGCGACGTCCCGCCCGCAATGCGGCAGCAACACCGCCAGCCGGGCGCGCAGCTCCTCGGTCGCGCGCCGGGTGAAGGTGATGGCGAGGCACGCCGCGGCGGGCACGTTCCGCGCCGCGACGAGATGTGCAATGCGACGCGTGAGCACGCGAGTTTTCCCCGAACCGGGGCCGGCAATGATCGCCAGGGGTCCTTCGACCATCGTGACCGCGCGTTCCTGATCGGGATCGAGGTCGGCGAGGGCTCCTCCATGTTCCGGCCTTCCGGGTGCGGCCGCAGGATGAGGCGCCGCCTCGGCCTGCGGCGCCTCATTGGCGCGCCGCCTCGAGGCCCGCGCGCGGCGTTCGATCGGGGCGTCGAACAGCATCTCGCCCCGAACAAGGCGATCGAGCTCGCCGTCCTCGAACAGCCGGATGATCCCGTATTCGCCGTCATAGCCGGCCTGCCGCATTACCGTGCCGGCGCGCAGGCGTCGAACGGCTTCGCCCATCAATGGATGAATGCGGGCGATGTCTTCGATCGGCATCTCGCCGAGTACGGAAAGCTCCGGACCGAGCGCAGCCGTCGCCAGGTCATAAATGCGGCGCACCGTTCCCGAGCCGGTGCCGCTGCCGGTGATTTCCGACAGGATCTCATGCAGTGGCACGAACGCTGACACCGCCCCGGCGCTCGGTGGCGGCTCGACCGCGGCCTCGCTGCGGTCGGCAAGAAGCTCGACCCGATGCGCCACGCCCACCGTGACGCGTCCGCCGCAGGCCGGACAACGGCCTTCATGCGCGAGCGTTTCCTTCGGATCGAGCCGCACGCCGCAAGCGCGATGTCCGTCGAGGTGGTACTTGCCTTCTTCGGGGAAGAACTCCACCGTTCCTTCATAGCCTTCGCCGGTTTTGAGGGCCTGGCGAATGGCAAAATAGTCGGGCTCGCAGGAAAACCGCGTGGCCTCGCGGCCAAGCTTGCTTGGCGAATGGGCGTCGGAATTGGACGTAAGTCGGTAGCGGTCGAGGAAGGATACGCGCCAGTTCATCGCCGGATCGGACGAAAGTCCGGTCTCGATCGCGAAGATGTGCGGGGCAAGATCGCCGTAGCAGTCTTCGATTGAGTCGAAGCCCGATTGCGAGCCGAGCACGGCAAACCAAGGCGTCCAAATATGCGCTGGCACGAGATAGCAGTCGGGACTCGAATCAAGTGTCAGTTCCAGGAGGTCGCGCGAGTCGAGGCCGAGGATCGGCCGACCATCCGAGGCGATATTGCCGATCCGCGCCAGCCTTGCCGCCAAGCGGTCGACGACGTCCAGATCGGGCGCGTAGATCAGGTGATGAATCTTTCTGGTCTTGTCGCCTTTTTTGTAAATCGTCGAGATTTCGGTCGAGAGCATGAAGCGAACGACGCGTCGACAGGTCGGCGGCAGCGTTTCCCAGATCGCTTTTTCAATGTCCGGCTTGAGGCGAAACAGTCCCCCGCCCGCCGGGACGAGCTTATCCTTGATTTCCATGAGCCAGGACGGATGCACACAATCGCCGGTGCCAACGACGGCGATCCCCTTGCGTGCCGCCCACCAAGCGAGGTGTTCGAGATCGAGATCGCGGCTCGTGGCACGCGAATATTTCGAATGGACGTGAAGATCGGCATAGAAAGTCATGGCGCCGTTGATCGTGCGGGGTGGCAATTGGCGCAACAATTGCCCGAAAACACTCTTGATCGAGTCGTATGGATTTTCGCACGGCAGGAGGAATGCCGCGGCCGGGCTAGGCGACTTATCCCCCGTTCTTCCTCCTGTGGATATCGCCTCGGTGAGGCGCCCGATCTCGGCAGCGACCGAAGTGGCACGGCGGCGCGCGGCCACGGCGCCGCTTGCTGCTATGAGGTCGCCGGGACATAGTTCGCACCAAAGGCGCGCCCGTGCGCCGGTCGCCGCATGGCCGGCGCCATAGCGGGAGGTCCGCATGGAGAACGGTCCGGAGGAATTGGCCTTCGTCTATTTCCCGGAGAATTATCGCTGGTCGCATGGCTTGCTCATTGCCCTGAACATGGCGCCCTGGGGCGGGGCGGAGATCGGCGAGATCAACCGTATAGGTCTCAGGCTGAAGTGCTGCGTCGGCGACGACGAAGCGTGGTTTCGCGAGTGGACAGTCGAGGCACGCCGGATCGAGGACCGCGGCCGCGCCTGCCTCGCCGAAGGGCACACCGCAAGCGGGGCACAATATCTCAAACGCGCAAGCGCCTATTACCATGTCGGCGAGCGGTTCCTGCAGCCGAAGAACGAGGAGGGATATGAGGCCTATATGCGCGGGGTTAATTGCCTGCGCGACGCGGCCGGGTACATCAGGCGCCCGCGACTTGAGCACGTCGAAATTCCCTACAGCGGTACCAGCCTGCCGGCCATTCTGGTGCATGCCGAGCCTGCCAACCGCGGCGGCCGCGTGCCCGCAATCGTGTTTCTCGACGGCCTCGACGTGACGAAGGAGATTCAGTTTTTCAAAGGCGTTGCCGATCTTGCGGCGCGCGGCATCGCTTGTCTGATTGTTGACGGCCCGGGCAACGGCGAGAGCATTCGCTTCCGCGGTCTTTATCTCCGTCACGATACCGAACATTACGCGACGCCGGTCTTCGATTGGCTTGCCGCGCGCCGCGAGATCGACCCCAAGCGCATCGGCATCATGGCAATGAGCCTCGGTGGCTACTATGCGCCACGTGCGGCGGCGTTCGAACCACGCTTTGCCTGCTGTATTGCCTGGGGCGCGCAGTGGGACTACCAGAGGATCTGGCAGCAACGTTTCGAACGGTTGGCGCGGGCCGAAACGCCGTCATTGTCCGTCGCCCATCAACATATTGCATGGGTGCTGAATGCGAGCTCGCAGGAGGACGTGCTCAAACGGTTAGAGCCGTTCAAGCTCGACGGCGTGGTGCAGAAGATCAGATGCCCGTTTCTGCTGCTGCACGGCGAGGGCGATGAGCAGATACCGCTGGCGGACGCGCGCCGATGCTTTGAGGCGGTCGGCTCGCGGCAAAAGACGCTCAAGATATTTACCCGCCAAGAGGGTGGCTATCATCACTGCCAGATCGACAACCAGAGCATCTGCTCCGCCTATATGTGGGACTGGCTGGAAGACGTGCTCGAGCCGACACGTTGACCGCCGGTCGACGGTCGTGTGCCTGATGGATGCCGCAATCGCCACAGAGAAAAAAAGCCGTCGGCAACCTTGACCGACTGGCCTTGAGCGGGCATCGAGCGCCCATGGTAGCGATTTCCTCCCCGATCGGTCTCATCGGCGACATCGGCGCAACCAATAGCCGCCTCGCGTTGGTCGCGCCCGGCGGCAGCATCGAGCAGATCCGCGTATTCGCCAGCGACGAGTTTGCCTCTCTTGGCGATATGATCCAGACTTATTTTGAATCGCCCGCGCGCGCCAGGCGACCGCGACACGCGATACTCGCCGTCGCCGCGCCGGTTGACGGAGATCAGGTTGCGTTCACCAATCTGCCCTGGACGTTTTCCGTTGCAGAGCTTCGCAGACGCTTCGGATTTTCGAGCATCCGCGTTGTGAACGATTTCGTTGCCAATGCGCTTGCCATACCGCATCTGGCGGAAGGCGACCGTGCACAGATCGGTCGCGGCGCGCCGGTGCAAGCGCAACCCGTTGGCGTCATCGGTCCGGGATCCGGCCTCGGCGTGAGTGCCTTGATACCGACAGCAGACGGTTATGTTCCGCTGCAGAGCGAGGGCGGCCATGTGACCATGGCCGCAACCGATGGACGCGAGGCGGCGGTGCTCGAACTCATGCGCAAACGGTTCGATCATGTGTCGGCCGAGCGCGTTCTTTCAGGCCCGGGGCTGATCAACCTTTACGCCGCGCTCTGCGAACTTGACGGCCAACGCCAGGAGCAACTTACCGCCGCGCAGATTACCGATAGTCGCGTCGGCGAGGCGCATCCACATGCGCGCGAGGCGACCGAAATGTTCTGCGCGATGCTCGGCGGCGTCGCCGGCGATCTTGCTCTGACGCTCGGCGCGCGCGGCGGCATTTACATCGCTGGAGGCATCGTACCACGGCTGCGTGCGACGTTCGCGCAATCCGCCTTTCGTGATCGCTTCGAGGCGAAAGGACGCTTCCGCGGATACATGGAGGCGATTCCGACCTACGTCATTACGCGACCGATGCCGGCATTGCTTGGATTGGCGCGAATGTTGGACGCCTCGTGAAAAGTGAATACGATTGCCTTCGCAACCTGGGGAGCTCTCTCGTGTTCGAGGTCGGCGCAGCCGTCATTACCCGTGTTCAAGAGACCAATCTTCCGAGCTACCCTCTGCGTGAGATCTTTCCCGATTTCACCGACGAACACTTGGCCGAACACGAGCATTGGCTCGCGCCGCACCACTATGAGGCGGAAAGCGGAAGGATCCGGCTTGCGGTCCACAGCTGGCTTGTCAAAATCGGCCGCAAGACGATCCTGATCGATGCTTGCTGCGGCAATAACAAAGTCAAGCCGGGTCGCCCCTTCTGGCATATGCTCAATGAACCCTATCTCGAACGGCTGGCGGCCGCAGGCGCACGCCCCGAGGAGGTAGATCTCGTGATGTGCACCCACCTTCACCATGATCATGTGGGGTGGAACACGCGACAACATAACGGCCGATGGGTGCCGACCTTTCCCAATGCGCGTTATGTATTCTCGAAGCAAGACGTCGACTATTTCGCCGCGATCGACGCAGATCCGCGCGAAGGTCCTGCCGAGCTGGGCACCTTCCGCGAATGCGTCGTTCCGATCCTCGAACACGGTAAGGCGGATTTGGTCGACGGCGGTCCCTGCCGCCTCGACGAATTCATCGAAATTGAACCGGCCCCGGGACATTCTCCGGGTCACGTCGTTTTCAAGCTTGAAAGCCGAGGCGAGCGCGCCATATTCATCGGAGACGTGTGGCACCACCTGCTGCAGGTGTACTACCCGGATTGGAATTTTCCCAAGAATTCCGACGCCGACCAGGCGCGCGCGTCACGCCGTAAGGTGCTCGACTATTGCGCTTCCAGCGGCGCGCTGGTGTTCCCCGGTCACGTCGGGCTACCCTTTGCGGGGCGTGTGGAAAAAGCGACGAGCGGTTATAAACCTCTTTTCCCGCCATGACCTCGCCGCCCGGGCACCGTGTGGCAGAGAAGTCATGAACCGCGGAGATTCTGGCAAGGCGTGATGGTCGATCCCGGCGCAAGGCGCTCTTGGAGCGGTTCATGGTTCAACCCACTGATGCGAGTCGGGCGGGCTTCCGGTGGGCTTGGGAACGATGTGTGAGTTACGATCGTCACCGGGAGTAGAGGCCGGCACGAACTGACGTGGCGCGAGTGCCGCGACCCGTGTGGACAAATGGTTGCGCCATTGTGGGTGGGCGCAAGCCGCCGGACGGGGATCTAACGATCTGGCGTTAGGGTCTCTGCTGGGTGAAGTGGCGGCAGTTCGGGGCGACGGGATCGGTCGAGCGCCGCGCGATGGACGGACATCACAAACGCCTGCCCGAGCCGCATCGCGCGTTCATCGGAAAGCGACTGG
>JADGGK010000014.1 GCA_019689975.1 Pseudolabrys sp. | reverse complement strand
TGGTGGGGGGCCCTGGGGGGGGGGGGCGGGGCGCTGGCCGGGCCCCGCTGCGTTTGCGACCGCGCGCGGGCGCCGCCTCGCGCGGGTCGCCGGGTCGGCTTGAGGCCGCGCGGCCGGGCTCCTGCGCCGGCCGCCGCGCTTCCCGTCGCCCGTGGACTGGGGCAACATTAAGCCGGGCGGGGAAGGGGCTCCCGCCGGCGGACACGCTGACAACGCACCCTGCAAGGGAGGAACGAGGGATGAAACGTCGTCAATTCCTGCAAGCCGCCGGTCTCGGCGCCGCGGCGAGCGCGCTCGCTGCGCCGGCGATTGCACAGTCGATGCCCGAGCTCAAATGGCGCCTTACCGCGAGTTGGCCGAAGTCGCTCGACACGCTGTTCGGCGGCGCCGATATATTCGCCAAGGCGGTCGCCGAGGCCACCGACAACAAATTCCAGATCCAGACCTTCGCCGCGGGCGAGATCGTTCCGGCCCTGCAGGCGCTCGACGCGGCCGCGAATGGCACGGTCGAGATCGCGCATACCGCCTCCTACTATTATTTCGGCAAGGATCCGACCTTCGGCCTGGGCACGTCGATCTCCTTCGGTCCGAACCAGCGCATCAACCAGGGCTGGTTCATCAACGGCGGCGGCGGCGAGCTGCTCAACGAGTTCTACAAGAAATACAACGTCATCATGCTGCTGGCCGGCAATACCGGCTGCCAGATGGGCGGCTGGTTCCGCAAGGAGATCAAGTCGGTCAACGACCTCAAGGGGCTCAAATTCCGCATCGGCGGATTTCCCGGCAAGGTCATCGCCAAGCTCGGCGGCGTGCCGCAATTGCTCGGCGGCGCCGACATCTATCCCGCGCTGGAGAAGGGCGTCATCGACGCGGCCGAATGGGTCGGGCCGTATGACGACGAGAAGCTCGGCTTCTACAAGATCGCCAAATATTATTATACGCCGGGCTGGTGGGAAGGAGGCTCGATGCTCGGGGCGTTCATCAATCTGGACAAGTGGAACGCCTTGCCCAAGAGCTACCAGACCATCCTGCGGAACGCAGCCGCCTATGCGAACGACTGGATGATCGCGAAATATGACGAGCTCAACCCGCCGGCGCTCCGGCGCCTGATCGCCAACGGGGCTCAGCTCCGGGCATTCTCGCCGGAGATCATGGAGGCTTGCTGGAAGGCGGCGCAAGAACTGCACGACGAAATCGCGAAGACCAATGCGAGCTTCAAGAAGGTCTACGAGTCGATGCAGGCGTTCCAGGGCGCCGCCTATCCCTGGTTCCGCGTGGCCGAGCTCAACTATGACTCGTTCATGATCCGCAAGCTGAGCTGACGGACGGATCGGATCGGAAAGGCAAGCCCCGGGGCGATGCTCCGGGGCTTTCTCAATTCCGTGCGAACGGATTTCGGTGATCGCGACCCGTCATGGCAGGCAAGAGAGGGCACGGCACGGCACGGGAAAGCAGGGCAGGGCAGGGCAGGGTTTCCTCAGTGCGCGCGGCCTCGGGCCCGTCTTGCACGCCCGTGCACCTTTCCCCGTCATTGCAAGGCGGCGACAAGGGGCGACGCGACCCGACGCCGTCATTGCGAGGCGGCGCAAGCCGCCGAAGCAATCCAGACCATGCCGTGCCCCAGGCGCGGCGCGCGGTCGTTGTGGCATTGCCGTTTCTGGATTGCTTCGCCCTCGCTGCGCTCGGGCTCGCAATGACGGGGGTGGTCGCCGTCATTGCAATGACGGCGGTGAGTCAAGCCGCCCCTTCGGGGCTCGTCGCAATGACGGCGGAGGGTCACGGCGCCCTTGCGGGCTCCGCACGATGACGGCGCCGATCCGGGCGGAACGGAATCGGTTCTATTTGAGATCGGGCGGCTGGCTCAGATCGACCGGCGGCGGCAGGTCGACCTGCGGCAGCTCGATCCTCACCTTGTTCGGATCCACGGTCGGCAGCTTGTTCTTGTAGTGCATGACCATTGCCGGGAACAAGATGACCAGCACCACCATCAGGATCTGGATCGCCACGAAGGGGACGGCGCCCCAGTAGATCTGCCCGGTGGTCACCGGCTCGGTGCGCTTGCCGGTTATGCGATCGACGAAGGCTTCCCGCGGCGCGACCGATCGCAGGTAGAAGAGGGCGAAGCCGAACGGCGGGTGCATGAAGGAGGTCTGCATGTTGACGCCGAGAATGACCCCGAACCAGATGAGGTCGATGCCGAGATGCTCCGCCGCCGGCCCGAGCAGCGGGATGACGATGAAGGCGAGCTCGAAGAAGTCGAGGAAGAACGCCAGCACGAATACGAAAGCATTGACGAACATCAGAAAGCCGATCTGGCCGCCCGGCAGCGAGACCAACAGGTTCTCGACCCAGATATGGCCGCTGACGCCGTAGAAGGTGAGCGAGAACACGCGCGCGCCGAGCAGGATGAACACCACGAAGGCGGAGAGCTTGGCGGTCGATTCCGTCGCCTGACGGATCAGGTCCCAGCTCAGCCGCCGCTTGGCGGCGCCGAGCAGCATGGCGCCCGTCGCGCCCATCGCCCCGCCCTCGGTCGGCGTGGCGACGCCGATAAAGATCGTACCGAGCACCAGGAAGATCAGCGCCAGCGGCGGAACCATGACGAAGATCACCTGTTCCGCCAGCTTCGAGATGACGCGGAAGCCGGTCGCGCGTTCGATCGACGTCGCGACGAGCGCGTAGGCGCTGCCGGCGAGCAGCGTGAGGGCCAACAGCGCCCAGTTCCCGTGGCCGCTGCCGCTCAGCAGGTACCATGCCGCGGCGAGCGCCGCCGTCACGACGGCGATGAGGGGAAGCTTCCCCGTGCCGAGAAAGCGACTGAGCACGACGCAGGTGAAAGCGGCGGAAATGGCCACGCCCATGGTGAGCACGACGAAGTCGGCGCCCGCCCCCACGTCGGTCTGCCCGATCACGTCATAGCCGATGAACCCCGAAAACAGGACGAGCAGGCCGAGCTGCCAGATGCCGCGGCTGCCGTCCGCCTCGCGAAAGCCCACCGCATCCGCCGGCAAGCCGGGCGCCGCCTTGGGAAAAAGGATGGTGATGATGAAGACGTAGAGGGCATAAAGGAGCGCCAGCACGAGTCCGGGAACGAACGCGCCTTCGTACATGTCACCGACCGAGCGACCGAGCTGGTCGGCCATCACGATCAGCACGAGAGAGGGCGGGATGATCTGCGCCAGCGTGCCCGAGGCCGCGATCACGCCGGTCGCGACCCGCCGGTCATAGCCGTAGCGCAGCATGATCGGCAGCGAGATCAGCCCCATGGAAATGACCGAGGCGGCAACGACACCCGTGGTCGCCGCGAGCAGCGCGCCCACGAAGATGACGGCATAGGCGAGCCCGCCGCGTACCGTACCGAACAGCTGGCCGATGGTATCGAGCAGATCCTCGGCCATGCCGGAGCGTTCGAGCACCAGACCCATGAAGGTGAAGAACGGGATCGCCAGCAACGTGTCGTTGCTCATGACGCCGTAGACGCGATCGGGCAGGGCCTGCAGGAAATCGGGCGCGAACTGTCCGAGATGGATTCCGAGCAGCGCGAAAATCAAACCGACGGCGCCGAGAGAAAAGGCCGCCGGATAACCGAGCAGGAGAAAGACCACCAGCGCTCCGAACATGATCGGAGCCATGTTGGCGACCAGGAAAGCTTCCATCCGCGACCCCTCACATCGACGGCCGATTAATGTCTCTCAATGGCTCCGATCAACTCCTCGGCTTCGGATTCCAGTGAGCTTTTTCGCTCGGCATGCGGATCCGGGATGAGGCCGCGCATGATCGCGACGCGCTTGACGAGCTCGGAGAGGCCCTGGGCGAACATCAGCGCGAACGCGATCATGATGAGCCCTTTCGACGGCCATTGCGGCAGACCGCCGGCGTTCAGCGACTGTTCGTTCTGCGCGTAAGAGACGAGGAAGAACGGCACGCCGGTGAGCACCATGACCACGGTCAACGGCAGCAGAAAAAACGCATGACCGATCGCGTCGATCGTGTTGCGCAACCACTGCGGGAGAAGGTTGTTCACGATGTCGATGCGTATGTGCTCATTGACGAGCAGCGTCCAGGGCGAGCACAGCAGAAACACCACGCTGAACAGCACCCATTGCAGCTCGAGAAAGGCATTCGACGACGTATCGAAAATCTTGCGCACGACGGCGTTGACCGCGGACACCAGCACCGCGGCAATGACCAGCCAGGCGAGGCGCTTGCCGATCCAGCTATTGGCGCTGTCGATGATACGCGTAACGGGCAGGAACGCCCTCAGCGCTGCGTCGAGGCCGCCCACACGCACCTCCCCCTCCGACGGAGCGACCGACGACGGTCGCTTCTCGCTTTTTTCACGCCCCACAAGCCCCGCCTTTGCGGCGGGCGTGCCACCTTAATCCGAAGCCGCGGCAGGCCGTCAACAAGGAAGTTGGGCGAGGGGATCGGAATAAAGGAAATTTACGCATCCCGGCAATGCCGGCGAGGGCGCGAAGGGGCCTTTCCGGCGGGGTGCGCGCGGGCGGCATCCGTCCGTCATCGCGAGCCCGCGCGCGGCAAGGGCGAGGCAATCCGGGCGGCGCGCGTCAGCCTCCCGTGACGCTCATGTGCCGCGCGAGTGCCGGCCGCTGGTGACGCCGATCGATCACGAAGTCATGGCCCTTGGGCTTGCGCGCGATCGCCGCGTCGATGGCCGCCTCGAGCAGCTCGTTGCTTTGCGACGCGCGCAGCGGCGTCCGCAAATCGGCGGCATCGGCCTGGCCGAGACACATGTAGAGGGTGCCGGTACAGGTGACGCGCACGCGGTTGCAGGATTCGCAGAAATTGTGCGTCAGCGGCGTGATGAAGCCGACCCGGCCGCCGGTCTCCCGCACGCGCACATAGCGCGCCGGGCCGCCGGTACGATAATCGATATCCTCGAGCGTGAAGCGTTCGGCCAGCCGGGCGCGCACGACGGACAGCGGCAGATATTGATCGACGCGTGCCACGTCGACGTCGCCGAGCGGCATCACTTCGATCAACGTCAGATCCATGCCGCGGCCATGCGCCCACCTCAGCAGCGTTTCGATTTCGTCCTCGTTGACGCCGCGCAGCGCGACCGTATTGATCTTGACCTTGAGGCCGGCCGCCTGGGCGGCATCGATGCCGGCGAGCACCTTGTCGATGTCGCCCCAGCGCGTGATGGCCCGGAATTTCTCCGCATCGAGCGTATCGAGCGACACGTTGACGCGCTCGACGCCGCAATTTCTGAGTTCCGCGGCGTAGCGCGCAAGCTGCGAGCCGTTGGTCGTCAGGGTCAATTCCCGGAGCGCGCCGCTCCTGAGATGGCGCGACAGCGACGCGAACAGGGTCATGATGCCGCGTCGTACCAGCGGCTCGCCACCGGTCAGGCGGAGCTTGCTGACGCCTTTGGCGATAAAGGCGCTGCACAGCCGATCGAGCTCCTCGAGGCTCAGAAGCTCGGCCTTGGGAAGAAACGTCATGTGCTCGGACATGCAATAGACGCAGCGGAAGTCGCAGCGGTCGGTGACCGAGACGCGCAGATAGGTGATCGCGCGCCCGAAAGGATCGATCAACGGCCGCACGACACCGCCGCGGTCGAGCTCATGCATCGTTCCAGGACTCGCGATCATGCGTCCATCCCGCACGGGCGGCCCTGCGCGCCGCGTGCGCCCGTAGGTCCATATCTCATATAACGACTGTGGCGGCTGAGCGCGAGCGGGTAAAGCCGCCGCCGGGGGCGGCCGCGGCACGGGCCGCCGCGGCCGAGGCGCGCGCCGCTCATCTTCCTTGCGCGCCCAGGGGCTAACGCGTCGGCTGCGGCTGGACCGGCGGCCAGGGCGAGGTCTGCGCGGGCGGCGGCGTTGCCGGCGCGGGAGCCTGAGCCGGTGCGGCCGGCGCCGCGGGGGCCGCCGGCTTCGGCGCCGCGGTCTTCGCCGACTTCTTCTTTCGTACCGGTTTCTTCGGCTTGGGCGGCGGCGGGGCGGGAGTGAGCTGCACCACGATCGGGTTGGGCCGCAACTGCATGGTGTTGTCGCCGGCGGCGGCGACCTCGATCGTCTCCTCGTCCGGCTGATAGCCGTTGAGCGTGAAGGTTGCGGTGTAGCCGGTATTGGCCTCGAGCGCGAGCGCGCACGGCGTGCGGCAGGTCTGGCCGTTGGAAACCTTGACCTCCGCGCCGGGCGGATCCGACTCGAATCGGACCGTGTCCATCGGCGGAGCCGGCTTGAGCGCGTCGAGATTGAACGAAGAGCAGGCAGCGAGGGCTAACGCGGCGCCCGCGATCGCGATCACTCGATACATGGTCTGTTACCCGTCCACTGAGACGCCATACAGTCACCCACCCGGCGGCAGAATAAGGAGGCGGTCATGGGGGCGCAACAGTTCCGACACCGTTAACCTTAATTCCGTTAACCATAGGGTCCGGGCGCGGCCTCAATTTGTGGGCGAAATTGCCGCGATCGCCGCCGGCAACTGGTCGAAATGGCCGATGATGCGGTCGGGCGCGAATTCGGCGATCGGACGTTCGCTGTAGCCGAAATCCACCGCAATCACCGGCACGGCCGCCGCCCGCGCGGTGCGGATGTCGGTCGCCGAGTCGCCGACCATGACCGCGCGCGCGGGATCGCCGGCGGCCGTCAGGACGGTGCGACGCAGAATGTCCGGATCGGGCTTCTGGATGCCGAACGTGTCCTGACCGCAGACCGCGGCGAAGCGATGCAACAGACCGAGCACGTCGAGCAGCCGACGCGAAAGTCGTTCGAGTTTGTTCGTGCACACGGCGAATATGCAGCCTTCCGACGCCAGTCGATCGAGCGCCTCCGCCAGGCCGGGAAAGGGACGCGACCGGTCGGCGATATGTTCGTCGTAGTGCGCGATGAAATCGGCGAACAGCCGCTCGAGCCGCGTCGGCTCCACGGGCCCGCCGCGCGCGGCGAAGCCGCGCGCGATCATCGCCTTGGCGCCGCCGCCGATCAGTTGACGGGCAGCGTCATAGGCGAGCGGCGCGAGCCCCTCGCGCACGAGCAGCATGTTGAGCGTGTCGATCAGGTCGGGCGCGGTATCGACGAGCGTGCCGTCGAGATCGAAGACGATGGTCAGTCCTGCCATGGCTCGCATCCTTCGCCGCCGCCGACGTGGGGGAATGCCTGGCGCGGCCCTGCTCCGACGCGTCATTCACCGGAGGATCGGCAGGCGAGGCGGGCGTTGCACGGATGAGACGCCCGGAGGCGCCATGCGATCGCCCACGCCGCGACCCGCTAAGAGAGAAGAAACCGAGCGGCGCGGGAATCATGCATCATCGCGTGACGATCCCGGGTTACTAACCTGCGTTGGTCAACCGGGCAAGATCGCCCCTCGCCCGTCGAGGACTCGATCAATGCGGCTCGTCTGGGTCTTGGCGCGGCGGGCATGACGTTCTCGGGCCGGGCCAATTGCGCGCCGGTTCTGGCGTCAACCCGAGCGTGGTGGCGCGCGGCCGCGCGACCGCGGTCCCGGCTATTCAAGCGCGGCATTCGAGGCTAGAAATCGGATCGATCGACGCATGGACGACGCCTCGGCGGTCACGGATGTCGAAGTCCATAAGCGCGCCGCCGCGGCGCGCGCGCTCGAGTTGCTGCGCCCGGGCCTGCGACTCGGCCTCGGTACCGGCTCGACGGCGCGGTATTTCGTTGAATTCGTTGGAGAACGCGTGCGCGCGGGACTCGATCTTGTCGCCGTGCCGACCTCGCTGGCGACGGCGGAACAGGCGCAACGCTGCGGCATCCCGCTGACGACGCTGGAGGAGACGCCGGTGCTCGATCTGACCGTGGACGGGGCCGACGAGATCGCGCCCGATCTGAGCCTGATCAAGGGCGGCGGGGGGGCGCTGCTGCGTGAAAAGATCGTCGCCGCGGCTTCGGCGCGAATGGTGGTGATTGCCGATGCCGGCAAGTGGGTGGAGCGGCTCGGTCGTTTTCCCTTGCCGATCGAAGTGGCGCCATTCGGCCTTGGCGCGACCAGGCGCGCGATCGAACGCGCGCTCGGCATCGCGCCGGAGCGCTTGACATTGCGGCGGGGAAGCGACGGCCATGCTTTCGTCACCGATGGCGGTCACTGGATCCTCGACGCCGCCGTGGGTCGTATTGACGATCCGGTTGCAACGGCGCATGCACTTGCGAACATACCGGGGGTGATGGAACACGGCCTTTTCGTCGGCCTGGCGCGGACCGCCATCATTGCCGGCCCGCGCGGCATCACGATCGTCGACCGGTCCTGACGTCGCCGCGGCGCCGCGGACCGGATGGGGGTATCGAGCCAACGGAGTTCAACATGAGCGTTCTCCTGCAACGCCTCGTCCGGCCGGCGCTCGTCGCCGCGGCGTTTATCGCGTCGTCGCATCCGGCCGTCGCGCAGCCGAAACCGTCGGCCGCGAGCCTGGCGGCGGCCCACAAATTGATCGAGGTCACCGGCGCGACCAATCTCTTCAACCCGCTGATCCCGGGCGTGATCGAGCAGGCGAAGATCCTATTCCTGCAGCAGAACCCCGCACTCGGCCATGATCTCAACGAGGTTGCGGCCAAGCTGCGTGCGGATCTTGCGCCGCGCTTCACCGAATTGACCGATGAAGTCGCCAAGTTCTATGCCGAGGATTTCACCGAACAGGAGCTGAAGGACATCATCGCATTCTATCAGTCGCCGACGGGCAAGAAGCTGCTCGAACGGCAACCGCAGATCATCGACCACAGCATGAAGTTCGCCCAGGACTGGGCCAACAAGCTTTCCGTCGAGGTGGTCGCCAAGATGCGCGAGGAAATGAAGAAAAGAGGACACGCATTGTAACCGCGCCGGCAGCCGGCGGTTCTGCGCCGGCCGGGACGCGGATGCGAGGGCGCGTTCTCGCACGCGAAGTCGAGGACCAATGGCGGATCACGACGTTGATCTCTTTGTCATAGGCGGCGGCTCCGGCGGCGTGCGCGCCGCACGCGTTGCGGCGGGTTACGGCGCCCGCGTGATGGTCGCGGAGGAATACCGGGTGGGCGGCACCTGCGTGATCCGCGGTTGCGTGCCCAAGAAGCTGCTCGTTTATGCCGCGCGTTTCGCCGATGCCTTCGAGGATGCGGCGGGTTACGGTTGGGAAATGTCGAAGCCGGTTCTCGCCTGGCCCGCATTGGTCGCCAACGTGGCGCGGGAGGTGGCGCGGCTGGAGGCCGCCTATACGCATACGCTCGAGCGTTTCAACGTCGCGGTGGTCAAGAGCCGCGCGGTGCTCGAGGATGCGCACACCGTGCGGTTGCTTGCCACCGGCGCGCGGGTGAGGGCCGAGACGATCCTGATCGCGACCGGCGCTTCGCCGCATTACGGGCCCGCGATCCCCGGGTTGCAGCACGTCATCACCTCCAACGAGGCATTCCACCTGCCCACGCTTCCACGTCGCCTCCTCATCCAGGGCGGCGGCTATATCGCAATGGAATTCGCCAGTATCTTCGCCGGGCTCGGCAGCGCCGTCACGGTCGTCTATCGCGGCGACAACATCCTGCGCGGTTTCGACGACGACGTGCGCACGCATGTGCGCGATGAAATGCGCAAGCGCGGCATTTCCATCATCTGCGGCCGCACCGTCGCGGCAGTGACGAAATCCGGGGAAGAATTCGCGGTGCGGCTTTCGGACGGCGCGACCATCACTGTCGACAAGGTCATGTTCGCCATCGGCCGCCGACCGAACACCGCGCAACTTGGTCTCGAGGCGCTCGATATCCGGTTGCAGCGCCACGGCGGTATCGAGGTGGACGCCTTCTCGCGCACCTCGGTACCCCACATCTATGCCGTCGGCGACGTCACCGATCGCGTCAATCTGACGCCGGTCGCCATTCGCGAAGGCCAGGCATTCGCGGACACGGTCTTCGGCGGCAAGCCCACGCCGGTCGACCACAGCAACGTGCCGACCGCGGTGTTTTCCGAGCCGGAAGTCGGCGTCGTCGGCTTGACCGAGGCGCAGGCGCGCGAGCGGCACGGCAAGCTCGACGTCTACAAGACGGCATTCCGGCCGATGAAGGCGACGCTCTCCGGCCGCGACACGCGCGTGCTCATGAAGCTCGTGGTCGAGTCGTCGACGGATCGGATCCTCGGCTGCCATATCGTCGGCGCCGAGGCCGCGGAGATGATTCAGCTCGTCGGCGTGGCGGTGAAAATGGGTGCAACCAAGGCCGACTTCGACGCCACCATGGCCCTGCATCCGACTGCGGCCGAGGAACTGGTCACCATGCGCGAGAAGCAGACCAGCCTCGCCCGCGCTGCGGCCGAATAGGGCCGTCGGCCGCGCCGGCTCGCAAATCTGGCCTGCGGCAACCGGCATCGTGTATAACGGCGGCCGAGTGTTGGAGTGACGCGCGATGCCCGAACGTTGGACGCCCGATAGCTGGCGCAGCAAGCCGATCCTGCAGGTGCCGGCATATCCGGACCCGCAGGCCCTGGCCGAGGTCGAAAAACAGCTCGCCACCTTCCCGCCGCTCGTCTTCGCGGGCGAGGCGCGGGCGCTCAAGCGCGCGCTCGCGCGGGTCGCCGCCGGCGAAGCGTTCCTGCTCCAGGGCGGCGACTGCGCGGAAAGCTTCGCCGAACACGGCGCCAACAATATCCGCGATTTCTTCCGCGTGTTCCTGCAGATGGCGATCGTGCTCACTTATGCGGCGGCATCTCCGGTGGTGAAAGTCGGCCGCATCGCCGGACAGTTTGCCAAGCCGCGGTCGATGCCGACGGAAATGCGGGATGGCAAGGAATTGCCGAGCTATCGCGGGGACATCATCAACGACATCGCCTTTACCGAGGAAGCCCGCCGGCCCGATCCGCGGAGGCAGATCGAGGCCTACCGGCAGTCGGCGGCGACGCTCAACCTGCTGCGCGCCTTCGCCAAGGGCGGCTATGCCAGCGTCGAGAACGTGCACAAGTGGATGCTGCAATCGGTCGCGGGCTCGCCGCAGCAGAAGCTCTATGCCGACCTCGCCGACCGCGTCTCCGGCGCGCTCGACTTCATGCGCGCGTGCGGGCTGACATTTGCGGTCGATTCCACGCTCGGCACCACCGATTTCTATACCAGCCACGAAGCGCTGCTGCTCGGCTACGAGCAGGCGCTCACGCGGATCGATTCGACCACCGGCGACTGGTACGCGACCTCCGGACACATGCTGTGGATCGGCGACCGAACGCGCCAGCATGACCACGCCCATGTGGAATATGCACGCGGCATCAAGAATCCGATCGGCCTCAAGTGCGGCCCCTCGCTCAAGCCGGACGAGCTGCTGCGGCTCATCGACATTCTCAATCCGGAAAACGAACCGGGTCGCCTCACGCTCATCGGCCGTTTCGGTGCCGATCGTGTCGGGGATCATCTGCCGGCTTTGATCCGCGCGGTCAAACGCGAGGGCAGGACGGTGGTGTGGTCGTGCGATCCCATGCACGGCAATACGATCACCTCCACCACCGGCTACAAGACGCGACCGTTCGACCTCATTCTCAAGGAAGTGCGACACTTTTTCGAGGTACATGCGGCGGAAGGCACCTATGCGGGCGGCGTGCATCTCGAGATGACGGGGCAGAACGTCACCGAGTGCACGGGCGGAGCGCGCGCGATCACCGAAGCCGATCTCAACGACCGCTACCACACGGTCTGCGACCCGCGGCTCAATGCCGACCAGGCGATTGACCTCGCGTTCCTGCTCGCCGATCTCCTCAAGAAGGAGCGGGAGGGGAAGACCGCGCGGATGTCCGCCGCCGCCGGCCTGTGACGGATCGGCGCGCGGTCGGGGCGGACGGAGCGGCAGGAAAGGTTCTGGCCATGAATGCCCGGCCTCCGGACCAATTGGCGATCGCGGTCGCGCAGCTCGATCCGACGGTCGGCGACGTCGGCGGCAACGCGGAAAAGATTCGGCGCGCCCGCGCGCAGGCGGCGGCTGAGGGCGCCGATCTCGTCGTTTTCCCCGAATTGTTTTTGGCCGGCTATCCGCCGGAGGACTTGGTGCTCAAGCCGGCCTTCCAGGCGGCCTGCCGCGCGGCGGTCGAACAGCTTGCACGCGAGACCGGTGCCGGCGGGCCGGCATTGCTCGTCGGTACGCCGTGGTTGGAGGATGGCCGGCTCTACAATGCCGTGGCCCTGCTCGAGGCCGGCCGCATCGCGGCGCTGCGCTTCAAGGTCAACCTCCCGAACTATGGGGTGTTCGACGAGCGGCGCATTTTCGCCGCGGGCCCGGTGCCGGGACCGGTGGCATTCCGCGGCGTGCGGCTCGGGCTGCCGATCTGCGAGGACATCTGGACCGACTGGGGCGATTACGAGAACGTGGTCGAATGCCTCACCGAGACCGGCGCCGAGCTGCTGCTCGTCGCCAATGGCTCGCCCTATCGCCACGGGGTCGGCGATCTGCGGCTCAACGTGATGGTGCCCCGTGTCCGGGAGAGCGGGCTGCCGCTGATCTACGTCAACCAGGTGGGCGGCCAGGACGAACTGGTCTTCGACGGCGCCTCGCTGGCGCTGAACGCCGATTGTTCGCTGGCGTTCCAGCTCGGCGCCTTCGAGGAGGAGGTCGTCACCACGCGCTGGCGGCGGCTCGCCGCGGGTTGGCGCTGCGAGGAGGGTCCCAAACGGGCGGCGCCGGACAGCGACGAGGCGGACTACACGGCCTGCATGCTCGGCCTGCGCGATTACGTCGCCAAAAACGGCTTTCCCGGCGTGGTGCTGGGGCTTTCGGGCGGCATCGACTCGGCCCTGTGCGCGACGATTGCGGTCGACGCGCTCGGGCCGCAGCGCGTGCGTTGCATCATGATGCCCTACCGATTCACCGCCAAGGAATCGCTCGATGCCGCCGCGGCCTGCGCGCGCGCGCTCGGCGTCCGCTATGATGTCGTGCCGATCGCCGCGGCGGTGGAGGGACTCGAGGCCGTGCTCAAGCCGGTATTCGCAGGCCTTTCTCGCGACGTCACCGAGGAAAACCTGCAAGCGCGCGTGCGCGGCACGATCCTGATGGCGGTCTCGAACAAGTTCAATCTCATGCTGGTAACGACCGGCAACAAGTCGGAAATGTCCGTCGGCTATGCCACGCTCTACGGCGACATGAACGGCGGCTTCAACCCGGTCAAGGATCTCTACAAGACCGAGGTGTTCCGGCTCGCCCGGCTGCGCAATCGCTGGAAACCGCCGGGCGCGCTGGGTCCGGACGGCACGGTCATTCCCGATGCCATCATCACGCGCGCGCCGACGGCGGAGCTGCGTGAGAATCAGAAAGACGAGGATTCGCTGCCCCCTTATGCGGTGCTCGACCGGATTCTCGAACGTCTCGTCGAACGCGAAGAGTCGGTTGCCGAGATCGTCGCCGCGGGCTTCGACCGCGAGGTCGTGGCGCGGGTCGAGCGCATGCTCAACATGGCCGAATACAAGCGGCGCCAGGCCGCGCCCGGCGTCAAGGTGACGCTGAAGAATTTCGGCCGCGACCGCCGCTATCCGATCACCAACCGTTTCCGCGACACGGGTTCGTCGGTGCCGGCCTCCGACACGGAGCGCGTCAAGCAAAGGCCGGTGAGGTCCGAGGTCCTCGATTTTTGACCGCCGCGCGGCACGCCGGTGCCGCAGCGCGCCTCCTCCGCCGGGCAAGACGCGCCGAGCGCGGGCGATCGCGACCGGAGGGTCAGTGCTGCGGCAGGAATGTCGGACCGACGGTGCGCACCTTGCGTTTTTCCGGATCGATCCGACCCGGCGCTTCGACCAACGATGACGTTCCGTGCGCGGCGGCGTCATTGTTCGCGAGCGGCTGGTCGGCGTGCCCCGGATTCCCGTCGGGTCCGCTGCGCGGCTGCGACAGCCGCTTGGCGCTCTGCTCGGTGACGATCACGTCGCCCGGCGCCACGGTGTCATCGGGCCCGTTGCCCCGCAAGGCGTCGTACCAGCTTTCGCCCGGTCGCCGGCAACTGCAGGCCGCGTCAAGCGTCTTGCGATACTTGAAGGCCGTCGGCAGCTCGGTATAAGGCCGGCCGGTCAGCGATACGGCTTGCGAGACGTCCTCGCCCGGATTGTGGTAGGTGTAAAGCTGCACCTCGGCGGCGGGGCACATGCGCTGGCAGGTCTGTTCGTCCTGGCGGAAGTGATCGGGCGAGGTGGCGTAGGAAATCGGGAAATAGAAGCCGTCACAGGTCCGCACGCAGATCGTGCGATAGGTATTGCCCATGGGCGCGGGACTTCCCGGCTGATAGACGCTGGTGCCGGCGTTGTTGCCGAACAGACGATCGAAAAATCCGCCCCGTTCTCCCGCCAGCGCCGCGGCCCGGTATTGGGGGCCGCAGCCGTGGTCGCCGAGCGCGATCAGGAGCGACTGACGCTGCGCCGCACGCTCGGCGGTATTGCCGGACAGGCGTTCAAGGTCGTTCTGCATGCGTTCGAGCACCGACCGTTGCTGATCGATCTGGCGCGCCAGCGGCCCGCATTGGCGCGGGGGATTGCTGAAGATCGAGAAGAAGCTCGAGCTTTCGCAGCCCATGCGGCGCGACTGCGAGACCAGGCGGTCGACCTCGTATTGCTGGCGATTGACCGCGTCCTCGGCCCGGCGGATCTGTTCGGCGCGGCCCGGATCGCTGTTGCCGCGGTCGAGCGCGGCAAGCTGCGCTTCCAGGGCCTGACAGGTCGGCGTCGGGGCAGGCGCGGGAGCCTGCGCGGAGCCAAAGGTCGCCGCGGCAAGGACGAGGGCACCGCGCGCCATGCGCGCCAGGGCGGGGCGTGTCATGCGGACAGTCTAGCCGAAAAATTATGGCGGCGAGAGGATATCGTCAGGCGGAACGCATGTTTTCCGCCCGCAGGTTCCAAACCACGCCGGCGACGATGACGAGGGCGCCGAGCAGGACGAAGCCGTCGAGCGGCTCGGCATAGAACGCCCAGCCGACCACCGCGATCAGCGGGATGCGCATGAAGTCGAGCGGTACCACGAGGGTGGCGTCGCCGGCCCGGAACGCATTGCTCAGGCAATAGTGCGATGAGAGGCCGGCGCCGGCAACGCCGAGCAGGGGCAGAATGTCTCGCGCGCTCAACTGCGCGAAGACATCCGCACGGCTGCCGGCAAGCGACAGCGGGAGCTGGATGACCGCCATCCAGAAGACAATGCCGAAGGTGGTCTCGGTCATCGTCAGCTTCTTGGTCGCGATCATGGTCACGGCATAGCCGATCGCCGCGCCGAGCACGAGCAGCGCGGCCGGGTTGAAGCTCGCGAGGCCCGGCCGCAGGATCACCAGCACGCCGATCAACCCGAACACGACGACGCCGATCCGGCTTGCGGTGACGCGCTCGCGCAGCAGCCAGCTTGCGAGCACCACGGTCCAGGCCGGCATGGTGAACTCGAGCGCGAACACGGTGGCCAGCGGCAGCATCGTCAGGGCCAAGGCCCACGCATATTGCGAGACGTAGTGCACGGTATTGCGCGTGAGGTTGAGACCCATGCGGCGGGGCAGCATGTGCGCCAACAAGGCGGGGCGAAACGAAACGAGGCACAACAGCACGATCAGCGAGCCGCCGCTGCGCACCGCCAGGATCTCGAAAATATTGAACCCCGTGCGCGCGAGTTCGCGGATCGAGACCGCCATCGCGGAGAAGGAGAGCAGGGCGCCGACCATCCAGAGGACGACGCGGAGGATGTGACCTTTGACCAAGGGAAACGACCGGGAGAGGATTGGCGTCGGCCCGCGGTGTAGCAGGCCGGCGCCTCGCCGTCACTCCGCGTCCGGCTGGTTCTCGGGCCGCGCCCGGTCGAAGGCGGCAAGCTTCAGGCAGGCGGTTTCGACGGCGACGATTTTCGGGAAGGCTTCAAGCGGCACCTTGAACCTGCGGGCATTGAACACCTGCGGGACCAGACAGACGTCGGCGAGGCTGACCGCGGCGCCGAAGGCGTAGGGCGCGGGCGCAATCATCGCCTCGACGGCCCGGAAACCTTCGATGATCCAATGGTGATACCACGCATCGATCTCGGACTGCTCATGCTTGAGCGCGCGCTTGAGATATTGCAGCACCAGCAGGTTGTTGAGCGGATGGATGTCGCAGGCCACGATCTGCGCCAGCGCGCGCACCCGCGCGCGTTCGAGCGGATCGGCGGGCAAGAGCGGCGGGGCGGGATGCGTCTCCTCGAGATATTCGATGATCGCCAGCGATTGCGTGATCGTTGCGCCGCCGGGAAGCTCCAGGACCGGCACGCGCATCTGCGGATTGCGCGCCGCAAAATCCGGTTGGCGCTGCTGCCCGCCGTCTTTGGTCAGGTGGATCGGCACGGTGTCGTAGGAAACGCCCTTCAGGTTGAGCGCGATGCGCACGCGATAGGCGGCGGACGAACGAAAATAGCTGTAGAGTTTCACGGAAAGTCCCTCAGGCGGCCGGCGATTCCAGCGTGGGCATGAACGGGGTCATGCGCGGGCGGGTCGCGGCAATCTACCGCGCGGGGTCGGGATTGGCGAGCGCCTCGACAAGTTGGGCCGAGCGCTCGGTCAGTTTCGTGAGCGCCCGGTCGAGCGCCGCGCGATCGGCGGGGTCGACCGTGTCCAGCAGCCGCTTGGCGAAATCGAGCGCCATCGGCGCAAGTTCGTCGTAGACTTCGCGGCCCGCGGGCGTCAGCGAGAGGAACACCTCGCGCAGGTCGGCGCGATTGGCGCGCCGCGACACCAGCCTGCGGCGTTCGAGCACGGCGACCGCGCGCGAGACCTTGGTCTTGTGCATATGGCTGTGCAGACCGACCGCCTTGGCGGTCATCATGCCGAACTGGCCGAGCGTCACCAGCACGCGCCATTCGGGGGCGCCGATCTGGTAGCGCTCGGCATAGACGCTCGACAGAGCCTGCGACACCAGGCTCGCGCAGACCGTCAGACGATAGGGGAGGAACTGTTCGAGCTTGAGTGCCGCCTGGGCCGCCGGCCGCTCGGCCGCTCGTTGGACAATCTCGTCGGTCATGTCGCTGGCGCCTGGCCGTCCGCATGCGCGGCGTCCGAGGACGGGGCCGCGGACGCCGGTGCGCACAGACTTTGGCCGAACTCGACCGCGAGCGCAACGAGTTTGGAAGGCTTCTAAACTAGGACAGGTGGCGGTGGGATCGATCCCAGCCCCGTCACGGCGCGGAGCCGCGCGAGGGCGAGCGCGCCGCGGGTGGGACGGGCGCCCACGCGCCGGGTGCGGTCCGCCTTTCCGCCGTCGATCGCCGTGTTAATCTTGCGCCGCGCCGCCTGCGGCACGCGGCGGCGTGAAGGGTCTGGGGGAGGAATGCCAATGAATCTCGAGAAGCACGCCGCTCAAGCCGCGCTGGTCGGCCGACTGTTCTATGCCGCATTGTTCATTCTCTACGGCTATCTCAAGCTCACGGGTTTTTCCGGCGCGATCGGTTACATGGCCAAGCAGGGCCTTCCCGCGCCGGCGCTTTTCGCGGCGCTCGCGGTGGTCTTCGAGCTCGGCGGAGGCATTCTCATGCTGATCGGCTGGCAGACCCGCCTGGTGGCGCTCGCGCTTGCCGTCTACGTGCTGATCGCCGCCTTGATCGCGCATACCCACTGGGGCGATCCCAACCAGATGGCGCATTTCTTCAAGAACATGGCGATCGTCGGCGGCGCGCTTGCCTTCGTTGCCTGCGGCGCCGGCGCCTGTTCGCTCGACGGGCGCAAGCAATAGCGCCGCTGCGGCGCGCGCCGGGGGCCGCGATCACCCTATCCGGGGCGCGGGACCGCGGATGGCCCGTGGCCGACGCAGGCAGCGCGGGTCAGATCCGCGCCTGTGCGCGCGGGGCTTGACGCGCGCTACGAAAGTCGAGCATTGTCGGCCGCATGAACGGTCTTAAGCCTTTCTGCGGCATTTGCCGGGAGATTATCAGCTAGCGTCACGCGCTGGCTGCGGCCGTCTTTTCTCGCACTATGAGATAGCAGGACGCCCGGCCAGCGGGGGCGGACGAGGTCCCTCATGGCTTTGGAGCTGAAGCTCTATGACACGTTGACGCGATCCAAGCGGGTGTTCGCGCCGCTCGATCCGACCAATGTGCGCATGTATGTGTGCGGGCCCACGGTCTACGACTTCGCCCATATCGGCAATGCGCGGCCGGTGATCGTCTTCGACGCGCTGTTCAGGCTGCTGCGGCATGTCTACGGGGAGGCGCACGTCACCTATGTGCGCAACGTCACCGATGTGGACGACAAGATCAACGCACGCGCCGCGGAGCGCGGCGTTTCCATCCGCGCGCTGACGGAAGAGACATACGCCCGTTTCAAGGAGGACGTGAGGGCGCTCGGCTGCCTCGAGCCGACGGTCGAGCCGCGGGCGACCGAATACGTCGTCAATCCCTCGGCCAAGATCGACATGGTCCGCCTGATCGAACGGTTGATTGCCGGCGGCAACGCCTATGTGGCGGAAGGCCACGTGTTGTTCGCGGTCTCGACCATGCCCGACTACGGCAAGCTGTCGCGGCGCTCGCTGGACGAGATGGAAGCGGGCGCGCGCGTCGAGGTCGCTCCCTACAAACGCCATCCGATGGATTTCGTCCTGTGGAAGCCGTCGAAGCCTGGCGAGCCCGCCTGGGACAGCCCCTGGGGCAGGGGCCGCCCCGGCTGGCATATCGAGTGTTCGGCCATGTCGGGCGCGCTGCTCGGCGAGACCTTCGACATCCACGGCGGCGGCATCGATCTCGTCTTCCCCCACCATGAGAACGAGATCGCGCAGTCGCGCAGCGCGTTCCGCACGCCGATGATGGCCAATTTCTGGCTGCACAACGGATTTCTGCAGGTCGAAGGCGAGAAGATGGCAAAGAGCCTCGGCAATTTCGTCACCATCCGCGATCTGCTGAAGGATTGGCCGGGCGAAGTCATACGGCTCAACATGCTGCGCACGCACTATCGGCAGCCGATGGATTGGACGACGAAGGGGCTGGAGGAAAGCAGAAAGGTGCTTGCCGCGTGGTACGAGATCGTCGGCGACGATACCGAGCCCGAGGGTCACCCCGATCCGCAATTCCTTCACGCGCTATGCGACGACTTGAATACGCCGGCTGCGGTGACGGAGCTGCACCGGATCGCCGGCTCGTTGCGCGGCCATGCCTCCGGCGCGGCACAGCTCGCGCTCAAGCGCGCGCTCAAGGCCTCGGCCATGCTCCTCGGACTGCTCACGCAGACGCGACGCGAGTTTATCGCCTCCGATCCGCGCGCCATCAACGTCGACGAGGAGAAGGTCGCCTCGCTCATCCAGGCGCGCGCGGCCGCGCGCAGGGCCAGAAACTTTGCGGAATCCGACCGCATCCGGGATGAACTCGCCAGAATGGGCGTCGTGTTGAAGGACGGCAAGGACGGGACCACCTGGGAGATCGCCCGATGAGCGCCCAGGCGCATCCCCGTCTCGGCCTGCGCCCGTTCCTGCCGGCGGACGCGCCGCTGCTCGCCGAGATCTTCCGCGAGTCGGTCTTCATGCTGACGAGCGACGACTACAGCGAGGCGCAGCGTCGCGCCTGGGCGGCGACGGCCGACAAAGCGAGTTTCGGCGAGGACCTGCGCAAGGAGCTGACGCTGGTGGCGACGCTCGAAGGCTCGCCGGTGGGTTTTGCCTCGCTCGAGGACGGCGACACGATCGCCATGCTCTATGTGCACCCGGCTGCCGCCGGGCGGGGCGTGGCCGCCATGTTGGTGGACGCGCTGGAGAAACTAGCCGGAAATCGCGGTGCACCGGTCGTGAAGGTCGACGCCAGCGACACGGCCTACGGCTTTTTCCGGCGCCGCGGCTACGTCGCCGAGCGACGCAACAGCGTGTCGACCGGCGGCGAGTGGCTCGCCACCACCACCATGCACAAGCGGCTCGCGCCGCGGAGCGACGCATGAGCGGGACGGGCACACGGCCGCGCCGCGGCACCGCAATGCGCGAGGGCGCGCCACGGACCGGCGCGGCGTCGGGCGGCGCGAGCGCGCAAGGCGTCTTTTCCCGCTCCGCGGCGCCGGGGTAAGGTCGATCGATGGCTCGCGAGCGGCTCTATCTCTTTGACACGACCCTGCGCGACGGCGCGCAGACCAACGGCGTCGATTTCACGCTTGCCGACAAGCTCGCCATCGCGCAGATGCTCGACGAGCTCGGGCTCGACTATATCGAGGGCGGCTATCCGGGTGCCAACCCGACCGACACGGAGCTTTTCGGCCGCAAGCGCGGCCTGCGCGCGGCCTTTACCGCCTTCGGAATGACGCGCCGGCCCGGCCGTTCCGCCGCGAACGATCCCGGACTTGCGGCGCTGCTCGCCGCCGAGGCCGATGCCGTCTGTTTCGTGGCCAAATCCTGGGATTACCACGTGCGCATCGCGCTGGAGACCAGCGAAGAGGAAAATCTGGCTTCCATCCGCGACAGCGTGAAGGCGGCAAGGGCGGTCAACCGCGAGGTGCTGCTCGACTGCGAGCATTTCTTCGACGGCTACAAGGCCAATCCGGACTATGCGCTCGCCTGTGCACGAACCGCTTATGACGAAGGCGCGCGCTGGGTGGTGCTATGCGACACCAACGGCGGCTCGTTGCCGCACGAGATCGAAGCGATCGTCGCGGCGGTGTGCAAGGTGATACCCGGCGATCACGTCGGCATTCACGCGCACAACGATACCGAACAGGCGGTGGCCAACTCGCTCGCCGCCGTGCGCGCGGGTGCACGGCAGATACAGGGCACGCTCAACGGTCTCGGCGAGCGTTGCGGCAACGCCAATCTGGTTTCCATCATTCCGACGCTCAAGCTCAAGAACGATTTTGCCGCGCGATTTGACATCGGCGTGTCGGACGACGCGCTCGGCCGACTCGTCCAGTTCTCGCGCGCGCTTGACGAGCGCCTCAACCGCGCCCCCAATCGCCACGCCCCCTATGTCGGCGAGAGCGCCTTCGCCACCAAGGCGGGCATCCACGCGTCGGCCATTCTCAAGCAGCCGAAGACCTACGAGCACGTCGCGCCCGAGGCCGTCGGCAACCGGCGCAAGGTGCTGGTGTCGGACCAGGCCGGACGGTCCAACGTGCTTGCCGAGCTCGAGCGGATCGGCATCGCGGTGGATAAGGAGGATGAGCGCATCGGCCGTCTGCTCGAGATCGTGAAGGAACGCGAGACCATCGGCTACGCCTATGAGGCGGCCGACGCTTCCTTCGAGCTGCTGGCGCGACGCACGCTCGGAACCGTGCCCGACTATTTCGACGTCGTCCAGTTCGACGTCAATGTGGAGCAGCGCTACAACGCCAGGGGCGAACGCGTCACGGTGACGCTCGCGGTGGTGAAGGTCAAGATCGGCGACGACGTCATGATCTCCGCGGCGGAGGGCAACGGCCCCGTGAACGCGCTCGATCTCGCGTTGCGCAAGGATCTCGGCAAGTACCAGAAATATATCGACGGGCTCAAGCTCGTCGACTACCGGGTCCGCATACTCGATACGGGAACCGAGGCCGTCACGCGCGTGCTGATCGAGAGCGAGGACGGCTCGGGCGAGC
Source organism: Pseudolabrys sp. (assembly GCA_019689975.1). Lineage (GTDB taxonomy): Bacteria > Pseudomonadota > Alphaproteobacteria > Rhizobiales > Xanthobacteraceae > Pseudolabrys. The sequence continues at coordinate 32,778 of JADGGK010000014.1, read as the reverse complement.
GCTGGACCACGGTCGGGGTCTCGCCCAATATCATCGATGCCTCGTTCCAGGCGCTGATGGATTCCATCGTCTACAAGCTGCTGAAATCGGGCGCGCCGGCGTGAGACGCCGTCGTCCTTTGCGTCGCCCGCGCGTGCACCGATGATCGATCGGCGATGCGGGCGCGCGCGGATGCGGGAGGTCGGCGCGGGCTGCGGCGGCTGCAAGGGACCCGTGCGGCCTGCGCCCGGGTCTCGCGATTCAGAGCTGATCGGCGGAGGCCGCCCGCAGGCGCTTGGCGTCCTCCGGCAGCGCCTGCGCCGCCGCTTGCAACATCGGCAGGATGTCCTCGACCCGGCTTGCGACCAGCAGGCTGAAACTGAGGTCGTCGGGAATGAATTCGAGCGCCCGCATGTGGTCGAGCAGGGCGCAGAGCGGGTCCCAGAATCCGCGAATATTGGCGAGCAGCACCGGCTTGCGATGGCGGCCGAGCTGCACCCATGTGAGCTGCTCAACGAGCTCCTCGAGCGTGCCGACGCCCCCCGGCAACGCCACAAAGGCGTCGGCGAGTTCGAACATCTTGCGTTTGCGCTCGTGCATGTCGCGGGTGACGATCAGTCCCTGGGTGGAATGCAACGCATGCTCCCGCGCCATGAGGAATTCGGGAATGATGCCGGTGACCTCCCCGCCGTGGGCGGTCACCGCGCGCGCGAGGGCACCCATCATGCCGACATTGCCGCCGCCGTAAACGAGGCCGATGCCGTTGTCGGCGAGGATTTTGCCGAAGCTGCGGGCCGCGGCGACGAAGGCCGGATCATTGCCGGGATTGGAGCCGCAATACACGCAGATCTTCCGAATCCCGCCCGATTGGTCAGGTTTGTCCATGTCCCGAGCATGTGCGCCGCGGCTGCGGCAAGGTCAAGGCGGCGGGTACACATTTCCCGCAGGCTTTCGCCGCCTCGCGCCGCGGGGCGGGTGAATGCCGCGGAAAAACCGCTTATATGGAGGAAGTTCGACGGGGCCCGCCCGCGGGCCCGTCCGCAGCGGGCCACGCATGAGCCAGTCCTACCGACTTAGCCGCGCAAGCCGTCACGACGCCGATTCGCCGGCGATACGCGAAGCCTTGCTGCGCACCGTCATCCGCCTGTGGCCCTATATCTGGCCCTCCGACCGGCGCGATCTGCAGTGGCGGGTATTCGCCGCCGCGATCCTCCTCGTCGTCGCCAAGCTTGCCACCATCGCTGTTCCGTTCACCTTCAAATGGGCCACCGATGCGCTCGCCGGTCATCCGAGCGCTCCCGTGGCGGGGTCGCACTGGCTTGCCTGGGCCATCGCCGCGCCCCTCGTCATGACCGTCGCCTATGGCGGCACGCGCATCCTGATGGCGGCGCTCACGCAGTTGCGCGACGGCATGTTCGCCAAGGTGGCGATGCATGCCGTGCGGCGGCTGGCCTACCGCACATTCGTGCACATGCACCAGCTGTCGCTGCGCTTTCATCTCGAGCGGAAGACCGGCGGGCTCACGCGCGTGCTGGAACGGGGACGCAACGCGATCGAGACCATCGTGCGCATGGTCGTGCTGCAACTGGTGCCGACCGTGCTCGAGGTCGTCATGGTGGCGGGCGTCCTGATATGGCGCTTCGATTGGCGCTACGTGGCGGCGGTCACGCTCACGGTCGCCGCCTACATGCTGTTTACTTATCGCGCTACCGAGTGGCGCATCGGCATTCGCCGCAAGATGAACGAAAGCGACACGGATGCCAACGTCAAGGCGATCGATTCGCTGCTCAACTACGAGACGGTCAAATATTTCTGCGCCGAATCCCGCGAAGCCGAGCGTTACGACCGCGCCATGGCACGATACGAGAATGCGAGCGTCAGCGCCTATACCTCGCTTGCGGTGCTCAATGCCGGCCAGGCCGTGATTTTCACCATGGGTCTCACCGCGGTCATGGCGATGTGCGCGATCGAAATCCGTGCCGGGGCGAAGACGGTCGGCGATTTCGTGCTCGTCAATGCCATGATGATCCAGCTCTACCAGCCGCTCAATTTCATGGGCATGGTCTATCGGGAGATCAAGCAGGCGGTCACCGATATCGAGATCATGTTCTCGATTCTGTCGCGCGAACCGGAGATCAAGGACGCGCCCGACGCCGTACCCCTCAGGGTGACGCGCGGTTCAATCCGGTTCGAAAACGTGAGCTTTTCCTATGAGCCCGGCCGGCGCATCCTGAAGAATCTCACTTTCGAGGTGCCGGCCGGCAAGACGGTCGCGGTCGTCGGCCCCTCCGGGGCGGGCAAATCGACGATTTCGCGGCTGCTGTTTCGCTTTTACGATCCCTCGAGCGGCCGTATTCTGATCGACGACCAGGATATCGCCCACGTCACGCAGGCTTCGCTGCGCGAGGCGATCGGCATCGTTCCGCAGGACACCGTGCTCTTCAACGACACGCTCCGCTACAACATCCGTTACGGGCGCTGGGAGGCAAGCGACGCGGAGGTCGAGAAGGCGGCGCGGCTCGCGCAGATCGACGAATTCATCCGCCAGTCCCCGCATGGCTACGAGACCGAGGTCGGCGAGCGCGGGTTGAAGCTTTCCGGCGGAGAGAAGCAGCGCGTCGCCATCGCCCGCACCATCCTCAAGGGACCGCCGATCCTCCTGCTCGACGAGGCCACTTCCGCCCTCGACAGCCACACCGAGAAGGAAATCCAAGACGCGCTCGAGCGGATCTCGCGCAACCGCACGACTTTGGTGATCGCGCACCGCCTGTCCACGATCGTTGGGGCGGACGAGATCATCGTCCTCGACCAGGGGATGATCGTGGAGCGTGGCACGCATCATGCGCTGCTGGCGCGGAACGGGCTTTACGCCAGCCTGTGGAATCGCCAGCGCGAAGCGGACGAAGCGCGCGAGCGGTTGGCGCGCGTCGGCGACGATGCGGCTCAGCCCAATCGCAATCCGCCGCCGGTCCTCGACGACGACATTTCGCCGGCCGCCGCGCGGCTCGATATTCAGGCCGACGCGGCGGAATAGGGCAGGCACGGCATGTCGCTGTTGAAATCCATCCGCGCGCAGGTCGCGCCGATTACGCCGGAAGGCTATCCGTTCATCGGCGCCTTCGCCCTCGTCAGCCTGTTCCTGTTCTGGCTCTGGAGTCCGCTCGGGTGGCTGGGCACGCTTGCGACCGCCTGGTGCGCCTATTTTTTCCGCGATCCGCCACGCGTCACGCCGGTCCGCGACGGCTTTGTGGTCGCGCCGGCCGACGGACGCGTCAGCCAGGTGACCGCCGCGCCGCCGCCGCCCGAGCTCGATCTCGGGAGCGCGGCGCTCCCGCGCATTTCGATCTTCATGAGCATTTTCGACTGTCACATGAATCGCAGCCCGGTCAGCGGCACGGTGGAAAAAATCGTCTATCGGCCGGGCCGGTTCTTCAACGCCGATCTCGACAAGGCGAGCGCCGACAACGAGCGCAACGCGCTCGTCATCGCCACGGGGGATGCGCGAATCGCCGTGGTGCAGATTGCCGGGCTCGTTGCCCGGCGCATCGTCTGCTTCGCGCGCGTCGGCCAGTCCCTCGGCATCGGCGAGCGCTTCGGCCTCATCCGCTTCGGCTCGCGGCTCGACGTCTATCTGCCGCCGGATGCCGTGCCGCTGGTCGCGGTCGGACAGACGGCGGTCGCGGGCGAGACGCTGCTCGCCGACCTGCGCGCCCGGGGCGACGCGCGCGCCTATCGGGCAAGCTGAGCGCGATCGATCCGCGCCGAGCGCGTCCGAGGCCGCGGGCCCTCTTCGCCGACACGTCGTGGACAACCTGGTGCGGACCGGCGCCGGCCCGTCGATGCCGCGCGCCGGCGCCGGAGCGGCGGCTTGCGGTTCCTCGGAAATGATCCGCTTTATTGATTATATTGATGATATCGGCCGCTCCCGGCGTCGGCGGACGGGGGAGTGGGTATGGTATAAGGGGTGCATGGTGTTCCAGCCGCTCGATCCTTTGCCGCCGCGCCTGCGGCATCGGCGTTTCAAGCCGATCCCGGTGCGCACCTTGCTGCCCAACCTGATCACCCTGCTCGCGCTGTGCGCCGGATTGACCGCGATCCGGGTGGCGGTCGAGCACAACATCCAGCTTGCGCTCGCCGCCATCGTCTTTGCCGCGCTGCTCGACGGCATCGACGGACGGCTTGCGCGCATGCTCAAGGGGACCTCGCGCTTCGGCGCCGAGCTCGACAGCCTCGCCGATTTCGTCAATTTCGGCGTGGCGCCGGCGCTGATCCTTTATTTTTGGGGTCTCCACGAGCTGAGATCGGCGGGCTGGATCGCCGCCATGGTGTTCGCGATTTGCGCGGGGCTGAGGCTCGCGCGTTTCAACGTGATGATCGACGACCCCAATCAGCCCGCCTGGGCGGCCGATTTCTTCACCGGCATTCCGGCACCGGCCGGCGCGATCACCGTGCTGCTGCCGATCTATCTGTCGCTGCTCGGCGTTCCGAGCGGGCTGGTGCTGGTCTGGATCGCCTTTTTCTACACCTTGCTCATCGCATTGCTCATGGTATCGCGCCTGCCGGTGTTTTCCGGCAAGCGCGTGGGCAAGCGCGTGCCGCCGGAAATGGTGTTGCCGGTCTTCGTGCTGGTGGTGGCGTTTTTCGCGCTGCTCATCAGCTATCCCTGGCAGGTGCTGACGATCGGCACGCTGGCCTATCTCGTGTCGCTGCCCTTCGGCCTGTGGTCATACCGCAGCCATCAGCGCAGAGACGCGGCCAAGGCGGGGCTCGCGGGCGCGGAGCAGGATCTTGCGCCTCATCGCGCGTCGGACAAGGACGAGCGGCCGGCGCGGCTCAACTGAGCTGCGGCGCCAACGCCGCGCCGCGCATCCTGCAGGTTTTGCCGTCATCTGGCCGCGCGAGGCGCCTGCAACGGGTCGCGCCGTAACGGGCGGCGCGGGGCGTCATCGCCGCGGTCACGACGAGCGCCGGCCGCGCGTGCCGAGCGGATGGCCGGGCATGAGATCATAGGGGTGTTTCCAGCCCGCCAGTGCCTTGATGCGTTCGAGCCAGGCGCCGATAGCCGGAAAGTCCTTGGCAATGTCGAACCCGAACTCCTCCGCGGGGTAGTAGAGATAGCCGGTCATCGAGATATCGGCGATGGTGGGCCGGTTGCCGAGCAGGAATTGCCGCGTGCTAAGGCGCCTGTCGACGATGGCGAGATTGTTCCGGGCCCGTCCCTCGAGGAATGCGAGCACGGCGGGATCGGCGCCTTGCGGGGCGAAATTCTTCAGGAAGCGGAATGGTCCGAGAAAGCCGTTGACCTTCTGATTGTCGAAAATCATCCAGCGCAGCGCCTCGAGCCGCTCGTCCTCGTCTTGCGGCCGATATCGGCCGCTGCGTTCCGCGAGATAGGTGAGAATGACCGCTGATTGGGTAAGCTTCCGCTGGCCGTGGACCAGCACCGGGACCTCGCCCATTTCGTTGATCTCGTCGCGGAACTGCGGCGTCCGCTGCACCATGGCATCGAAGAAATCGACCCAGATCGGCGCCCAATCGGCTCCGATCAGGTTGAGCATCAGGGCTGCCCGGTAGCAATTGCCGGATTGCGCAAAACAGTAGAGCTGATATTCGGCCATGTCGTTCCCTTCAGCGCGTGGTGTTGGAATGGATGCGATACGAGCAAGCCTGACGCAGCCGGAGCGTGCCGCCGGCCGCGCCTTGCGCGGCCGGTCGGCATGGGCGCTGTTCGCGCCGTTTCCGCCGGTAAGACACCGCGGCGGCGCTATTTCATTGTCGGAATGACGAATTCGCTGCCGCTGCGGATGCCCGAAGGCCAGCGCGAGGTGACGGTCTTGGTTTTGGTGTAGAAGCGGATCGAATCGGGACCGTGCTGGTTGAGATCGCCGAAGGCCGACCGCTTCCAGCCGCCGAAGGTGTAATAGGCAAGCGGCACGGGTATGGCGAAGTTGATGCCGACCATTCCGACATTGACGCGGTCGGCGAAATCGCGCGCGGCATCGCCGTCGCGCGTGAAGATTGCCACGCCATTGCCGTATTCATGCTCGGAGGGCAGGCGGACCGCCTCCTCATAGTCTTTCGCACGCACCACCGAGAGAACCGGCCCGAAGATCTCCTCCTTGTAGATCTTCATGTCCGGCGTGACTTCATCGAACAGACAACCGCCGATGAAATGCCCGTTCTCATATCCCTGCAACTTGAAACCCCGGCCGTCGACCAGGAGCTTGGCGCCTTCCCTGACGCCGCTGTCGACATAGCCGCGCACCTTCTCGAGCAGTTCCCTGGTCACCAGCGGCCCGTAATCGGCCTGGGCGTCGGTCGACGGTCCGATGCGCAAGCCTTCGACGCGTGGGATGAGTTTCTCGACCAGGGTGTCGGCGGTCTTGCGGCCGACCGGAACGGCGACCGACACGGCCATGCAGCGTTCGCCGGCGGAGCCGTAGCCGGCCCCGATCAGCGCGTCGACCGCCTGGTCCATGTCGGCGTCGGGCATGACGATCATGTGGTTCTTGGCGCCGCCGAAACATTGCACGCGCTTTCCGTGCGCGCAGCCGGTCGCGTAGACATATTCGGCGATCGCCGAGGAGCCGACGAAGCCGATCGCCTTGACGCGCTTGTCCACGAGCAGCGTGTCGACGGCCTCCTTGTCGCCGTTGACGACGTTGAGGATGCCGGGAGGGAGTCCGGCCTCGATGAAGAGCTCGGCGATGCGCATCGGCACGGACGGATCGCGCTCGGACGGCTTCAGCACGAAGGCGTTGCCGCACGCGATCGCCGGCGCGCATTTCCACAACGGGATCATGGCCGGAAAGTTGAACGGCGTGATGCCGGCGACGACGCCGAGTGGCTGGCGCATCGAATAAAGATCGATTCCCGGCCCCGCGCTTTCGGTGTATTCGCCCTTCATGAGATGCGGGATGCCGCAGGCGAATTCGACCACTTCGATGCCGCGCTGGATGTCGCCGCGTGCGTCGGCAATGACCTTGCCGTGCTCGGAGGACAGCAGTCTTGCGAGATTTTCAAAGTCCCGCTGGATCAGTTCCAGAAACTTGAACATCACGCGCGCGCGGCGCTGCGGGTTGGTCGCGGCCCAGGCCGGCTGCGCGGCTTCGGCATCCGCGATCGCGCGCTCGACCTCCGAACGGTCGGCCAGCGCGACCTTGGCCTGCACTTCCCCGGTATTGGGGTCGAACACATCGCCGAAGCGGCCGGAAGTGCCCTTTACCTCCTTGCCGCCGATGAAATGACCGATCTCGCGCATGGGTCGCTTTCCTCCACTATCGATGCGGCCGGCGGGCCGCCGCTCGCGGGACGCCGGCCCGGCCCGCGGCATTCCCCAGCCTCGTTGCGGCCGCGAAGGCGCCGGCCGGTCCCGTCCGGAAGGCTTTGCTTAACCAACGGTTAGCCTTTACCGCTCCTTAACGGGGTCCGTCTAGGGTCGGCAGAGCGGCGACGATTTCGAACCATTTCATAAAGTCGCGGTCGTTCGCGAGGTCAAGTCATGGACATTGCAACCGGTTTGGGCCTGCTGGCGGGCGCCGTCGTGATCACGACCCTGATCCTCATGGGCGGCGACCTGCGGATGTTCCTCGATCTGCATGCCTGCATCGTCATCTTCGGCGGCTCGTTCGCCGCAACCTTGATCCGCTTTCCATTGTCGTCGATTTTTCACGGCGTCCCGCTGGGTGCCAAATTCGCCTTCACGTTGCGTCGTATGACTCAGCGCGAACTCGTGGACGAGCTTGCCGGCCTCGCCGAGATCGCACGCAAACACGGGCCCATCGGCCTGGAAAAGGTCGAGGTCGAGGATCCGTTCCTCGCCAAGGGCATCCGCTTCGTCGCCGACGGTTACGACGCCACCTTCATCCGCGACAATCTCGAGCGCGACCGCGACAATTTCCTCACCCACCTCGACGAAGGACAGAAAATATTTCGCGCCATCGGCGACTGCGCTCCGGCCTTCGGCATGGTCGGCACGCTCATCGGCATGGTGCAGATGTTCGCCAACATGACGGATCCGTCCAAGCTCGGACCGTATATGGCGGTGGCATTGCTTGCGACCTTCTACGGCGCGGCGGTCGCCAATATTCTTTGCCTGCCGATCGCCGACAAATTGCATCTCAAGCTGGTCGATGAGGAGATAAACCGCACCTTGATCATCGACGGCATTCTGATGATCCGCGAGGCAAAGAGTCCGACGCTGGTGCGCGAAATGCTGCTCGCCTATCTGCCGGAAAAACATCGGCACGCCGAGGACGACGACGATACGCCGGCCGAATCCGAGCCGGCGCCGGCCAAGGCGGCCTAACGGGTGGCAGGCTCAGATGGCGCGACGTCGCGGAGCGGCCCATTCCGGCGGTCACGGCTGGTTCGTGACCTTCGCCGATCTGATGGGTCTTCTGGTCAGCTTTTTCGTGATGCTGGTCGCATTTTCGACGCAGGATCAGCAGAAGCTGCAGATCGTCGCCGGTTCCATGCGCGAGGCCTTCGGCATGCAGGACCGCATCCGCTATTCCGGCATCGTCGAGGTTCTCGGCCTGCCGACGCGTCCGCGGCTCAAGAACGCCGCCCATGTCGAGCCCAAGGACTCCTCGGCCACGCCGACTCCCGACGCGCACGACCGCGAACGCGACTACGGCGCCCCGTTGAAGGACGATCGCAAGTTCGCGCTTGCCGCCGCTTCCCTGCGGCAGGCCCTGCAGGACATGCCGGAGATCGCGGAAGCATCCAAGCACATCATGCTGGAAGAGACGAAGCAGGGGCTCAACATCGAAATCGTCGATCAGGACGGACGCCCGATGTTCCCCGAGGGTTCCAAAGAACCGTATCCGCGCACGCGCGTTCTCGTTCAAAAGATCGCGGCGACGCTCAAATCCATGCCCTACCGCATTGCGATCACCGGGCATACGGCGGCGCGCGCCGTTCCGCCGAAGCCCGGTTACGGGCCCTGGGAATTGTCCGCCGACCGGGCCAATGCCGTGCGGCAGATTCTCGCCGAGGAGGGACTGCCGTCGAGCCATATTTTCGAGGTGGCCGGCAAGGCCGATACCGATCCGCTGTTTCCCGACAATCCGTCGCTCTCGCCCAATCGCCGGGTCACGATCACGCTCATGCGCGAGGCGCCGCCGCTCCCCCCTGATTTCAAGCCCTGAAATCGCATAGAGTGAGGGGCGCTCGGCCGCCCGGCGAGCGGGGAGGAAACGGCAGTGTTGCGTCATGCGTTACCTTGATATAAGGCGCGCTATCGCAGGCCTGCGGGCAGGGTTCGAAAAAAACAGAATGAACGGCGGCGCAAACGCGGGCTCGGCTTCGGCCAGAACCCAAACGAATGCCCAATCCGTCTCCAGCTTGGTGATGCTGGCGCTGGCGAGTGTCGGCGTCGTCTATGGCGACATCGGCACGAGCCCGCTCTATGCATTCCGCGAAGCGGCGGTTGCCGCAAGCAATGGCCACGAGGTGACGCGCGCGATCGTGCTCGGCGTGCTCTCGCTCATTGTGTGGGCGCTGATCATCACGGTAACCGCCAAATATGTGCTGATCCTGCTGCGTGCCGACAATAACGGCGAGGGAGGAACGCTCTCGCTCACGGCCTTGGCAAGCCGCGCTTTCGGTCGCCGTACCACCTACGTGTTCATCGTCGGCGTCGTCGGCGCGTCCATGTTTCTCGGCGACAGCGTGATCACGCCGGCAATATCCGTTCTCTCCGCCGTCGAAGGGCTCAAACTGGCGAGTCCCGCCTTCGCCGAATTCGTGGCGCCGCTCGCGGTGCTGATCCTGATCGCGCTGTTTGCCGCGCAGAGTCGCGGCACCGCCAGGGTCGCCGCGATGTTCGGACCGATCATGGTCGTCTGGTTCGTGTCGATCGCGGCGGCCGGCGCGTTGCACATCCGCGACGATCCAAGCGTGCTCAAAGCGATCAATCCGCTCTATGGCGTCGGTTTTCTCGTCGAGCACGGCGCCATCGGGCTGGTGACGCTGGGTGCCGTCTTTCTGGTCGTCACCGGCGGCGAAGCGCTCTACGCGGATCTCGGTCATTTTGGTCGCAGGCCGATCCAGACGGCATGGTTGTTTCTGGTGCTGCCGGCGCTGCTCATCAATTATTTCGGCCAGGGCGCCAAGGTATTGGCCGATCCTTCGGCGATCGAGAACCCGTTCTATCGGCTCGTGCCCGACTCGCTGCTGCTGCCGATGGTCGTGCTGGCGACCGCCGCGACGGTGATCGCAAGTCAGGCGGTGATCACCGGCGCCTATTCCCTGGTGCATCAAGCGATCCAGCTCGGTCTCCTCCCGCGCCTTGCGATACTGCATACCTCGGCCTCGCACGTCGGCCAGATCTATATCCCGCGCGTGACCGTGGCGCTTTTGATCGGCGTGCTGCTGCTGGTCGGCATGTTCCGCACCTCGAGTGCCTTGGCATCGGCCTACGGCATTGCGGTTGCGACCACCATGGTGGTCGATGGACTGCTGGCTTTCGTCGTTATTTGGAAACTCTGGCGCTGGCCGCTGTGGAAGACCTCGGCGTTGATCGTGCCGTTCATCATCGTGGACGTGACCTTCTTTTCCGCCAATTTCCTGAAGCTGTTCGAGGGTGCATGGGCGCCGCTCCTGTTCGGCGCCACGATGGTGCTGCTCATTCTCACCTGGCGGCGCGGCACCACGTTGCTGACCAACAAGACGCGACGCACCGAAGTGCCGCTCGATACCTTGTTTCGCAGCCTAAAAAAGAATCCGCCGCACATCGTGCCCGGCACCGCCGTATTTCTGACCAGCGACCCGGCCTTTGCGCCCACCGCGCTGCTGCACAACCTCAAGCACAACAAGGTGCTGCACAAGCACAACGTGATTCTCACGGTGGTCACCGCCGATACGCCGCGCGTGCCGGAGGACGAGCGGGTCAAGATCACGCCCCTGTCGGAACATTTTACCCGGGTGACGCTCAAGTTCGGTTACATGGAGCAGCCCAACGTGCCCAAAGCGCTCGCCATCGCACGCAAGCACGGATGGCAGTTCGACATCATGTCGACCTCGTTCTTCCTCTCGCGACGGGCGCTCAAGCCCTCGCCGCATTCCGGCATGCCGAGTTGGCAAGACCGCTTGTTCATCGCGCTGGCGCGATCGGCAAGCGATGCCACCGATTTCTTCCAGATCCCGACCGGTCGGGTGGTGGAAGTCGGAACCCAGGTCGCCGTTTGAAAGCCGCGGCAGGTGCTGCGGCGAGCGGTGATGATGCCGCTATGCGGGCAGGGCCGCCCCGGGCCCGCGGCACAAGCGGCACGGGAAGACGGCGCACCGGCGCAGGCTTGGCGGCGGCCTCGGTTTCGCGAATCTTATTCAAGCCATTGACTAAAAAACATAATTGTCTTCCGCCCCGGGTGCGTCTGCTGCATGGCTGGGGCCGCTGGCCTGCATAAAATGCGCGGCTGGCGCGCCGCGGAGGCGTTATATACGCGGTCGTTTTGCGTTGCAGCATCCGGGGCATCGGACATGGATCATGGAATGGCCGCGCGCGCGGCCGGCGCGGTTGTGGCTCCGGGCAACGACACGCCCGCGAAAAGCGGATTCTGGGCGCTCACCATCGGCAGCATCGGCGTCGTCTATGGCGATATCGGCACGAGCCCGCTTTATGCGCTGCGCGAGTCGGTGCTTGCGGCGGTCGGCTCCGAGGCCGCAGCCGCCGAACCGGTGATCCTCGGCATTTTGTCGTTGATCATCTGGGCGCTTCTCATCGTCGTCACCGCCAAATACGTGCTGATCCTGCTGCGCGCCGACAACAACGGCGAGGGCGGCACGCTCGCGCTGATGGCGCTCGCCTCGCGCGTGCTTTACAGCGGGCGCGGGATCGTGATCCTGCTCGGCATCATCAGCGGCGCCTTGTTCTATGGCGACGCCATCATCACACCCGCGCTGTCGGTCCTGTCGGCGGTCGAAGGCCTGAAGATCGCGACCCCTTCCTTCGACGACTATGTCGTGCCGATCACGGTGGTGATCCTGATTGCGCTGTTCTCGGTCCAATCGCGCGGCACGGCAAAGGTGGCGGCGTTCTTCGGCCCGGTGATGCTGCTCTGGTTCGCGGCGATTGCGGCTGCGGGCCTCTGGCATGTCGGCCGCAATCCGGTGGTGCTTCTTGCCTTCAATCCCTGGTATGGCATGAGCTTCCTCATCCATCACGGCCTCATCGCGCTGTTCACCCTCGGCGCGGTCTTCCTGGTGGTGACGGGCTCGGAAGCCCTCTATGCCGACCTCGGTCATTTCGGAGGCGGGCCGATCCGTTTCGCCTGGCTCACCGTGGCGCTGCCGGCATTGACCCTCAATTATCTCGGGCAGGGCGCGCTGCTGCTCGCCGATCCCAAGGCGATCGCCAACCCCTTCTTCCTGCTGTTCCCGCATTGGGCGTTGCTGCCCATGGTGGGGATCGCGACGGTGGCCACGGTGATCGCGAGCCAGGCTTGCATCACCGGCGCCTATTCGCTGACGCGGCAGGCGATCCAGCTCGGTTTGCTCCCGCGGCTCGAGATCCGCCATACCTCCGAGGCGCTGTTCGGTCAGATCTACATGCCGCGGGTCAACACGCTGTTGCTCATCGGCGTGCTTTTGCTCGTCGCCTTGTTCCGCTCCTCCGGCGCACTCGCATCCGCATACGGCATAGCCGTCACCGGCACCATGGTCGTCACGACGATGATGGCCTTCGTCGTCGTCTGGCGCGTCTGGCGCTGGTCGCTCGCCGCCGCCGCGGCGCTGATCCTGCCATTTCTCTTTATCGACGTCGCCTTCCTGGCGGCCAACCTGCTCAAGGTGGTGGAGGGGGGATGGATACCGCTTGCCCTCGGCGGCGTGGTGATGACGGTGATGTATACGTGGCGGCGCGGCAGCCGGCTGCTGTTCGAGAAGACGCGCAAACAGGAGACCCCGCTCGAATTTCTGGTGGCCAAGCTGGAAAAGAGCCCGCCGCAGCGGGTTCCGGGCACCGCGGTCTTTCTTACCAGCGATCCCGGTTTCGCTCCGACGGCGTTGCTGCACAGCCTCAAGCATTACAAGGTGCTGCACGAACACAACGTCATACTTACCATCGAGACCGCCGACACGCCGCGGGTCGACAACGGCGCGCGGGTCCGCATGGAGCCCGTCGGCAAGACCTTCTCCCGCGTCGTCTTGCGGTTCGGATTCATGGAGACGCCCAACGTGCCGAAGGCGCTGGCCGTCGCGCGCAAGCTCGGTTGGCAGTTCGACATCATGTCGACGTCGTTCTTTCTGTCGCGGCGATCGCTCAGGCCGGCGGCCAAATCCGACATGCCGCGCTGGCAGGAGCGGCTGTTCATCGCGCTCACCCGGGCCGCCAACGACGCCACCGATTATTTCCAGATCCCCACGGGGCGGGTGGTCGAGGTCGGCACCCAGGTGGCGCTGTAAGAAGTGGCGCTGTAAGAAAAGCGGTGCAAATCGTCTCGCGTCGCGCTAAATAGCGCGCTCGTGGCAGGCTGCATCATGGCTGACGAGACCTCGCGCGCCCACGAAGTCGAAAATCTCACCCCGCAGCAGGTTGCGGAGGGACTGCGCGCCGGCCGCATGCTGCTCGTCGACGTGCGCGAGCTCGACGAAACCGCGGCGGAGAGCTACCCCGACGCGGTGGTCATGCCGTTGTCCTGTTTCGATCCCGCCGCGATCCCCGATCCGCAGGGCCGGCAGGTGGTCTTCGCCTGCCGTTCCGGACGTCGCTCGGTCACCGCCTCGCTCGCGGCTCAGGACCGCGGCTTCCCTTACAAGAGCCATCTGGCCGGCGGCATCATCGCGTGGAAGCAGGCGGGATTTCCCACCAAATCCGGAAGCTGAGCTTGTCCAGAGTCGTCATGAGCCGGAGGATCGTGACCGCGGTTCTTTCCGCGGCCATCGCTCTCGTGCACGCGGCCGCCGCGGCGGCGCAGAGCCGCGTGGTCAATGTCTACAATTGGTCCGACTATATCGATCCCGCGGTCCTCGACGCCTTTACCCGGCAGACGGGGATCGGCGTACGCTACGACACCTTCGACTCGAACGAGACGCTCGAAACCAAGCTCCTCGCCGGCAAATCCGGTTACGACGTGGTGGTGCCGACCGCCTATTTCCTCGCTCGGCAGATCAAAGCCGGGATTTTTCTCAAGCTCGACAAAAGCAGGCTGCCGAACCTGCGCAACGTCTGGCCCGAAATCGCGCGACGGCTTGCCGCCTATGATCCGGGCAACCAGTACGCGGTCAATTACATGTGGGGCACGACCGGCATCGGCTACAACGTCCAGGCGATGCATGCCCGCCTCGGTCCGCAGGCGACCATCGATAGCTGGGACGTGGTGTTCAAGCCCGAACTGCTCGCCAAGTTCAAGGACTGCGGCGTCCATATGCTCGATTCGGCCGACGACATCATCCCGGCGGCGCTGCACTATCTCGGCCTCGACCCGAACTCCGTCGATCCGCGCGACCTCGAGCAGGCCGCGGCGCTGCTGACCAGGATCCGACCCTCGGTCAGGAAATTCCATTCCTCCGAATATCTCAATGCGCTGGCGAGCGGAGAAATCTGCCTGGTCGTGGGATGGTCCGGCGACATCAAGCAGGCCCAGAAACGGGCGGCGGAGGCCAGGAACGGCGTCACCATCGCCTACGCAATTCCCAAGGAAGGCGCGCAGATGTGGTTCGACAATTTCGCCATTCCGAAGGACGCGCCCCACGTGGACGAAGCCTACGCGTTCATCAACTACATGCTCGAGCCGGACGTGGCGGCGAAAAACACCAATCTCATCTCCTATGCCAACGGCAATCTGGCGAGCCAGAAATTCGTCGCCAAGGCGGTGTTGGACGACCGCAGCATCTATCCCGACGAAGCGACGATGCAACGCCTATACACGGTCAATGCGCGCGACCAGAGGGCGCAGCGTCTGATCAACCGGTTGTGGACGAGGATAAAGACCGGCCGCTGATCGTTGCCTGCTTTTTCCTTCGCAAGCCCGGCGCGGGACGAGAAAAGCGGTTGGCGCTTTGCCCGCGCGGGCCGCTATGGGGTGCCGCGTTCGTCTTCCGGCCGCCAGCGCCGGTGCTGCCAGAGCCATTGTTCCGGATGCTCGCGGATCCAGCTTTCGACGATGCCGGTGATCACCTGCATGGTGCCGGCGACGTCGATCTTGCCGTCGGCGTCGCGCACCGGCGTGACCGCGTCGGTGATCTCGGCGGTGAAGCGTCGGTCGGGAAGGCGGATGATGCGCACGCCGTGGATGGGGCAGTCGAAATGGCGCGCGAGCCGGGCGATCAGCGGGTTGGCACGCGTGCGCCGGCCGAAGAAAATCACCTCCACCCCGCGCACGAAATACTGATCGACCAGCATGCCCACATGGGCGCCGCGTCGCAGCGCTTCGGCAAGCTTCATCGGCGCCTCGAGACCGGTGGAGATGAGTTCGCCCATCGTCGCCCCACGCGTGGTGCTGATCCAGCGGGCAATGCGGGGGATGTTCGGCCGTCGATAGAGCACCGCGCTGTCGAGCTTGTAGGTCGCGGCGCAGATCCCCGGCATCTCCCAGTTGGCGAGGTGCGCCGCGAAGATCAGTGCCGGCTTGCCGTCGGCGGCAAGACACCTGAAACGCTCGATCGCCTGTTGCGGGATGACGAAGCGGCCGCCGTCGGGACGTTCGGGGTCATAGTCCCATAGGCGATCGAGGTGGGCGAACTCGGCCGCCATGCGGCCGAGATTGTCCCAGCTCCCGGCGAGAATCGCCGCGATCTCCAGGTCGGACTTCTCCGGAAACGCGTGGCGCAGATTGTCGCGCGCGATGCGGTGCTCGGGCAAAAGCGGGCCGACGCGCCGCATGATCCAGCCGGCAAGATCCGCCATGCGGTCGGGATTGGCGCGACGCAGCAGCTCGAGCGCGCCCACGGCGAGCGCGCCGATGACGGCGTCGCCCGCGCTCTTGAGACGGCGGCGCAGGCGCCGACCCACTCGCTTGATCGCGGTCCGCATCAGAAAACAACGACGACCTTGCCGAACACTTGCCGGCTTTCAAGCCGTGCCAGGCCTTTTTCGAACTCCGCCAGCGGCACTTCGGTATCGATGACCGGGGTTATCCCGCTCGCCATTTTCGACAGGCTGTCGCGAATGTTGCGCAGCGTGCAGCCGAATGAGGCGAGAATCTTGTACTGCTGCTGGAAAAGCTGCATCAGGTTGATGGTAGCCGTGGGCCCCGCGGTCGATCCGCAGGTCACCAGGCGTCCGCCGCGCTTGAGGCACAAAAGCGATGCGTTGAAGCCTTCCCCGCCGACATGCTCGAACACGACGTCGACACCCTTTTTCCCGGTAAGCTTGCGCGTGACGCCCTCGAAACGTTCGCTCTTGTAGTTGATCACGTAATCGGCACCGATCGCCTTGGCTTTCGCCGCCTTGGCGTCGTCGCCGACGGTGGTGATCACGGTGCAGCCGATCGCCTTGGCCATCTTGATCGCGGCGGAGCCAATTCCCGAACCCCCGGCATGGATCAGAATGGTCTCGCCCGGCCTGAGCCTGGCGTTGTCGAACAGCATGTGCTCGACCGTGCCGAAGGCGATCGGCGCGCAGGCCGCGTCCCGCAGGCTCACGCCGTCCGGCACTTGGATCACCAGCCGCGCGGGCATATTGACGCGATCGCGGGCAAAGCCGTCGACATGGAAGCCCATGATGCCGCCGACGTTTTCGCAGAGATTGTCGCGGCCCTCCCCGCAGGCGGGGCAGCAACCGCAGGTCAACGCCCCGTACATGACGACCGCGTCGTTCGGCTTCAGACCCGCGACTCGGGCGCCGAGCGCCGCGATCCTGCCGGAGGCCTCGACGCCGACCACCAGCGGCAGCCGCCGTTTGGCGAAGGCCATGCCGCGATAACCCCACAGGTCGAGATGGTTGAGGGCCACCGCCTTGATCGCGACCTGCACTTCGTCGTCGGCGGGAGGCGGCGGCGGGGGCACCTCCTCCAGTCTCAACGTGCGGCTGTCGACCAGCCGGAGCGCGCGCATGGGAAGGCTATCGGCGCTCACGCCGGCTCGAGCCCCATGACCAGCGAGACGTTCTGCCCGCCGAAGCCGAAGGAATTGGAGACGGCGTGGCGCAATCGCGCGTCGCGCGCCTTGTTCGGTACGACGTCAAGCGGGATCGCGGGATCGGGCACGTGATAATTGATCGTGGGCGGAATGCGCTGATGTTGCAACGTCAGCAGCGTGAACACGGCTTCCACGGCGCCCGCCGCGGACAAGGTGTGGCCGATCATCGATTTATTGGAGGAAATCGGAATTGCCTTCATGCGTTCGCCGAACACGCCGGTGACGCCGATATGCTCCATCTTGTCGTTTTCCGGCGTGCCCGTTCCGTGCGCGTTGATGTAGTCGATGTCGTCGACGCCAAGGGCCGCGTCGTTCAACGCATTGGCGATGCAGCCGATGATCGGCTTGCCGTCGGGGCTCGACCGCGTGCGGTGAAACGAATCCGCCATTTCGCCGCAGCCTTCGATGATGCCGAGGATTTTGGCGCCGCGCGCCTTGGCATGGTCATAGCGCTCGAGCACCAATGCGCCGGCGCCTTCCGCCATCACGAAGCCGTCGCGGTTTTTCGCAAACGGCCGCGCCGCGCCTTGCGGCGGCTCGTTGCTGGTGGAAAGCGCCGACAGCAATGAAAAACGCACGACGGCTTCCGGGCTGATCGATCCGTCACTGCCGACGCAGAGCGCGACGTCGCATTCTCCGCGGCGGATCGCTTCGACGCCAAGCTGGATCGCGCTGGCCCCCGAGGCGCAGGCCGTCGAGAGCGAGATCGGCGAGCCCTTGGTTCCGAATCGATCGGCGAGATGATCGGCGACCGAGCCGATCAGGAAACGCTCATGATAGGCCGGGAATGCGGTGCAGGCGCGCAGCAGGTCGTCGTATCCGATCGCGCCGTTCGTGCGCAGGCGGGAGGCCAGCTCGATGCGTTGCGGCCATTCGACTTCGATCGGCGGTAAGGCAAGGAACAGCGGGCCGGGAAAGTCGCCGGGCGTTCCCACGCCTGCCTCGCCGATGGCTTCCTCGACGGCGAGGGCGGCAAAACGCTCGGTCATGTCGACCGTGGCGCCGCTTGCGGGAAGAAAATCGATTGTTCCGGCAATCCGCGTGCGCAGGCCGTCGGTCGGAAATCGCGTAATGGCGCGGATTCCCGATTCGCCCGCCGTGAGCTTCGCCCAGTTTTCGGTCTTGCCGACGCCGAGGGACGTGATCACGCCGAGCCCGGTGACCGCCACGACAGGCCGGCCCTTCTTGTCTTTGAGCGAGAGCATCGTGCTCCTCCGTTACACCACCGCCTCGACGAGGGCGAGCCCTTCGCCCCGCCAATGACCGACCCCGGTCACCAGGACCTGCCGCAACTCCGCCTGCATCGGCTTCTCGAGGCCGGTGGAATCGCGGGGAGGGAAGAGCTTGGCACGTCCGAGCGCCACGGCGGCGAGCGCGACATTCATGACGAATTGCGGTTCCGCCGCATGTCCGAGATAGGTGCCGGTCGCGCGCGCGGGAAGCTCCGGATGGCCGGCCAGGAAGGCACGTTCCTCGCCGGTTGCCGGCTCGGCCCCGCTCGCTCCCGACAGCAGCGCGGCGTGTTCGATCATCAGCCTGTCCTCGACCCGTTGCAACAGGGTCGACAGCGTATGCCTGACCGCACCGTCCGTCCGCCTGCTGCGCGCGGCGAAGACGGCGCTGAGCCGCGCCAGCGGTTGCGCGCCGCGCGCCTGCGCATGCGCCCGCGCCTCGATGACGAGAAACGCGCCGAGCGAGCCGAGCGCGACGCCGCCGCGGGCCCCGCGCTCCCAGACCGGGGCAAAACCGCCCTTGAGCGCGCTGCCGTCGAATTCATAGAGCAGCAGCAGATCGGGCCGCTCGGCATTATAGGACCCGCCGACCAAGGCGATGTCGCTCTGCCCTGCGGCGATGCGCGCAAGCGCGATACGCAGGCAGTCCACGCCGGCGGATTCCTCGCCCATGAAAGTCCGCGACGAACCGGTGACGCCGTGCACGATCGAGATGTTGCCCGCGAGCAGATTGGAAAGCTGCGCAAGAAAAAGCGTCGGACGCAGGTCGCTCATCAGCCGCTCGTTGAGAAAGGCGGCGGGATCCCGTGCCTGCGCGAGACCGCTCAGGATCGTCGAGTCGACGGCGACATCGCGCTCGCCGCCGCCGGCGGCGACGATCATATCCATGCGCGAAAGGATCTCCGTCTTGCCCTTCACGCCCGCGGAGTCGAGCGCCAGGCCGGCCGCATAGACGCCGATGCGCTGCCAATCCTCCATCTGCCTCTGGTCGCCCTTCCTGGGAATCTGTGCATCGAAATTGAGCTTGACCAAGGGATGAATCACGAATGGCGCGAATGTCGTCGTGTCGACGTTCGGCTCGCCGGCCGTAAGCTTCTGCCAATGCGCGTCGGGACCTTCGCCAAGGCAGGAGACGATGCCGATGCCGGTGATCCATGCCTCGCGCGGCGAGTCCTCAGTCATTGGTCAGCGCCTCGCTGATCGGCAGGCCGATGGCCTCGGCGCGCTTCCGCATCTCGGTGGCAAAGCCGGGGGTGGGAAATCCCGTCAGGCGGAACGTGATGTCGGCGTTGCAAACGAGCTTGCCCTCGCAGGAAATGCTGGCCTCGGTCATCGCGTAGCCGGAACCGGAATGACTGAGAACCGCTTCGGTGAGAAGCTGCTGGCCGGGGGTGACGAAGCTGCGGAGCTTGGCGTCCTTGACCGCCGCAAGAAAGGGCATGCGCTGCAATTTGTGGGCCGCAACCAGCATCCAGCCGGCGGTCTGCGCCATGCATTCGATCAAAAGCACGCCGGGCATCAGCGGATAACCGGGAAAATGCCCTTCGAAGATGGTGCTGTTGTCCGGGACCTTCGCTTCGCAGGTGATGCTGCCGGCGCCAAGATCGAGCCTGACAACTCGATCAATCAACATAAAGTATTCGAGGCGCATGGCCGTTGCCAGCTCACGCACCCTTTGCTGCGACCAGTTCGTCGACGCGGTCGCTCAGGTTCTTGAGCACGAAATACCGGTCGGTCGTCGCCTTGCCCTCGTTGACTTCCTGCGTCCATTGCTCGAGCGGCATCTTGATGCCGAAGGCCTTGTCGATGGCGAAAGCGATGTCGAGGAAGTCCAGGCTGTCGATACCGAGATCGTTGATCGCGTGGCTCTCCGGCTTGATGGAGTCGCGCGGAATATCGCACGTCTCGGCGATAATATTGGCTATGGTATCGAATGTCGTGGACATCACTAACTCACTGATTGGCTTGCAGTTCCGCCGATCCTCCCGTCGGCGCCGAAATGCCTCGCGCAAAAGGCGAAGGCCCGCCGAACTCGGTCGGCTGCCCGTATAGCGAACGAACAGGTCGAGTTCAATGGCGGCACCGCGCTGTGCCCTCGGCGCCTTACCAGCGATGCGCGCTGACATTGATCGGCGCGCAGTCGCGTCGACCCGAGAGCACGCAGTCCTGATCCTTGCGCACATTCGTCATCGTGTCGGCGAGCCACAAACCGGCGCCGATCAGGGCCAAGACGAACAGGAACGCAAGGCCGTTGACGATCATGCGTTGACGATAATCGTCGGGACTTTCGCCGGGCTCGCGCATATAGCCGGCGAGGTCCGACACCGGCGGCCGCGGCGCGGCGTCCCCGGCCTTGTCGCGGTTGCCGCGCCGGAAGGCAAGCACGCGATGCTCGGACTGTTCGGCGGGTGAGGGGGTCGGGGCCATGGTGCAAGCTTAGCACGGCAATCATGATCATTCGACGCCGATTGCGGCAAGACCGCGCGGCTCGACAGGAACCCGGCTGCGCCCTAGATTGCCGGCCGGCGGGATCGCGAACATGGGCAGAACCGGCATCTCCAAAGCGGTCATCGCGCTCGCGGCCGCTTACGCCATCGCGCTGCAGGGAGTGCTTGCGGTACTGTCGCTGACCGTTGCCGGTCCCGGGGCAGCGCTCCTCTGCACGTCCGCGCAGCCCGGCGGAGGCTCGCCGATACCGGGGAGCGATTGTCCCTGCGCGGCAGGCTGCGGGATGCCGTCGCATTGCGGGAATGCGGCGGCGCCGTCGCCGACCCCGGTCGTCGGCGCGCCCGTCTATCCCGCCTCCTCGATCATGCCGGCTGGCGCGTCGGCGCCGAGGCATGTCGCAGCGCGCCCCACGCCGTACGATCCGCGCGCGCCGCCGCGCCTGCCATCCCTCTCGTGAACGTCGATCACCCGTCATGTCGCGATCATGCGCGCGGCATGACTCACGTCCCTGTTGCGAGGAGATAGGCAATGTCGCGTTTCATCGCCGCTGTCATTGGGATCGCGGCGCTGTGTGCCGTTTTGCCGGCACATGCACATGAGTATACCGTCGGCAGTCTGAAGATCGGGCACCCTTGGGCGCGTGCGACGCCCAAGGGCGCGACGGTCGGGGCCGGATATCTGACCGTCACCAATACCGGATCGGCGCCGGATCGTCTGCTCGGCGGCTCGATCGAGGTCGCCGACCGCACCGAGATCCATGTCATGCGCATGGAGAACGGCGTGATGACCATGCGTCCCCTGGCCGGCGGCATCGAGATCAAGCCGGGCGAAACCGTGACACTCGAGCCGGGAGGCTATCATCTGATGTTCATCGGCCTGAAGGCGCCGCTGAAACAAGACAGCCGTGTCAAGGGCACGCTCGTGTTCGAGAAGGCCGGCACGGTCGAGGTCGAATTCGCGGTTGCGGGTCTCGGCGCGATGCACGGGAGCGACGACCACGTGATGCCGGCCATGCCGATGCAGCACTGAACGACCGTTGCGGTCGCTGTCGTCCGGCCGCCGCCGGCAAGCGCGGCGGTCGGTCCTCGTCCCCAGCGCGGGGCCGGCGCCGCCGGCCTTCCCGGCGGGAACGGGACTGGCGCGGCGTCGGCCCCGCTCACCTGCCGGAAGGCTCCGCAAAGGCGAGCGGCGCATCCTGCGGCGGCAGCATGCGAAACACATTGAGCGTCATGGCCACCATCGCATAATAGCCGAGCAGGCCGGTGAGTTCGACGGTCGCCGTCTCGCCGAGGAGATCGCGCACGCGCTTGAACACGCGGTCGCTCACGCGGCGGGTCCGGTAAAGCTCGCGGACGAAGGCATAGATCGCGCGTTCGTCCTTGGCCGCGGATTTCGGCTCACGTCCGGCGCGCAGTTCCGCGATCGTCTTCGGCTTGACGCCGGCGCGTTCGGCGATGGCGGCATGCGCGTGCCATTCATACTGCGCGCGCCAGAAGCGCGCGGTGCACAGGATCGCGAATTCCGATAGCCGCGGGGGTATGCCGGTGTGATAGCGGCAATGCGCGCCCAGCGCCTGCGCCAGCAGCCCGAACCGTGGGGCATGAATCCAGGCGGCAAAGGGACCGCGCAGTTCAAGCGCCGGTCCGCGCGGGCCCGTGCGCAAGGCGCGCACGAACTCGCGTTGCGCTTCGTCGAGCTCGGTTTCGGCGAGGACGGCAAGGCGGGGCGCGGGGCGCGTGGCAGGCATGGGATCATCTCGGTCGGGAGGTCGAGGGCGTGGGACGTAATCGGCCGACTATAGCCGAAAACGCCGCCGGTAAAGCGCGAGGATGCGGGTCCGCCGCGACGCCAGGCGCGGACTCGGCGCGCGTCTCCGCCGCGCGGGTTCTCAGGCAGCGTCGGGCAATGTCTGGTGCGTGCGGGCGAGGTCGGCCCACGGATCCGCACGCAGCCGTGCGAGCCGGCGCAGCGTGGTTGCCACGGTATAGCGGTTCGCGCTTGCGAGGGCGGGGAGCTCGGACCATGCGACCGGGACCGCAACCGGCGCGCCCGGACGCGCGCGCGTCGAGTAGGGGGCGATCGACGTCGCGTCGTGGCTGTTGCGCAGATAGTCGATGAAGATGCGTCCGGCACGACGCCTCTTGGCGGCGCTTGCGACGTAGCGGCGCGGGTCGTCTTTTTCCATGGCCGCGGCCAAGGCGCGGCAGAACGCGCCGACTGCATGCCAGGGCGCGGGACGGATCGGCACCACCACATGCAGCCCCTTGCCGCCGGTCGTCTTCACGAAACTTCTGAGCCGCAGACGTTCGAGCCGGGCACCGACCTCGCGCGCCGCCGCCACGACAGCGTCCCACCCCACGTCCGGCCCGGGGTCGAGATCGAACACCAGCCGGTCGGCGCGGGTAAGATCGTCGATGGTCGAGCCGCGGACATGGATTTCCAGCGTTCCGGCCTGGACCAGGGCGATCACCCCCTCGAGCCGATCGACCGAAAAGATCTCGTCGCCTTTTTCCGGAGTGAGATGCAGCAGATCGGCGGCAATGCCGGTCTTTGCGTGTTTCTGAAAGAAGCACGGGCCCGCGCTGCCCTCCGGGCACCGCAACACGGCCATGGGCCGGCCGACGATGTGGGGCTCAATCCATTTCCAGACCGTCGCATAGTAATCGGCGAGATCCCGCTTGCGGATCGGACCCTCGCGCCAGTAGATGCGGTCGGGATGGGTGAGCACGACCCCGGCGACGGACGCGGATTTTTCCGCTTTCGTCCTCGCGCCACGCCGTGACGGCGCGGGCTCACTGTCTTGGCGTCCGCTCATGCAACAATGCTCCGGAATGCGGCGGCCAATGCGCGCCGCACCCGCCATCCGCGACATGGTTTCGGTGCCCGCTCGCCCCTTTACCGCAGGTCGCGAACACGCCGGGGCGGCCCGTCGCAACCGCGACCGGCGCGCTCGGGTTCCTTCGGCTGGGACTATAGCGGATAGCGGCGGTTTTGACCCCTCAGCTCGAACGCGGCATCGACCCGCGATTGCGCCGGGGCCGGGCGCAGCGAGGGCGAACCAATCCAGCCGGTGCAGCCGCCATTGCGCATCGGGCATGACTTCCGAGAATGGTACGAGAGCCCGGGTCGCTGCGGCGGCTTCGCCGCCTCGCGCCGACGCGGAACAGGCCGCCTTGCAATGCCGCCTGGCGACCACGGTGCCCGGCGGCGCCGCTCCTTGCGGGGCGCCGCGCGATGACGGCGCCGGTCGCCGGGCCGCGCCGTTGAGGACTTGGCGCGCAGCCGGGATGCCCCCACATTACCCGAACATCCGGCCGCGCCTGGGGTTCGCAGTTCGGAACGGATGAGCGTGAGGTCGCGATGATGAAAAATCCGCGTGTTGCCGTAACCGCCGCGGCGGCTATGTCGCTTGTCCTCCTTCCGGTGGCCTTCGCCCTGGGCGCGCGCTCGGCGGGACCCTCGCCAACGGACCTCGCCTTGATCGACGGCGTCATCCAGCTCGTCGAACGCGATTACGTGCGGCCCGTCGACGCGCATGAGCTCACCAAGGATGCGCTGAAGGGGATGCTCAACCGCCTCGACCCGCATTCGGACTACATGGACGAGCAGGAATTCAGGGAGTCGCAGGCGGACATCTCCGGCAAATTCGGCGGCCTCGGCATCGAGATTTCGCAGCAGGGCGGATTCCCGAAGGTGATCGCGCCCATCGACGGCACGCCGGCGGCGCGCGCCGGCCTTCAGCCCGGCGACTTGATCGTCGCCGTCGACGGCAGGAACGTGCAGGGCGAGAATCTCGACAAGGTCGTCCGCATACTCCGCGGCAGGCCGGGGACCAGCGTCAAGCTGACCATAGCGCGCGGCGACCAGCCGCCCTTCGTCGTATCGATCACCCGCAGCATCATCGAGGTCCAGACCGTCAAGGCGAAGCTGCAGCCGAACGGGATCGGCTACCTTCGGATCACCGAATTCGCGGCCGAGACTCCCAAGGAGGTCAAGAAGGCGCTGAACGATCTGAGGCTTGAAGCCGGCGCGCCGCTCAAGGGACTCGTCCTCGACCTGCGCAACGATCCGGGCGGTCTCCTGACTTCCGCGGTCGCGATCGCCGGGGATTTCCTCAAAGGCGGTACCGTGGTGACGATTCGCGGCCGACGCAGCGCCGATAATCAGAGCTACCAGGTTCCGCCCAACGGGGCCATATTCGCCGACGCCCCGATGGTGGTGCTCATCAACGGCGCCTCCGCCTCCGCCTCCGAAATCGTCGCCGGCGCCCTCCAGGACCGCAAGCGGGCGACCATCATGGGCACCCAGAGCTTCGGCAAGGGCTCGGTGCAGACCGTCGTTCCCCTTAACGGCCACGGCGCGTTGCGCTTGACCACCGCGCTCTACTACACCCCCGGCGGTCGTTCGATTCAGGGCAGCGGCATCACGCCCGATGTGGTGGTGGAAGCGCCCAAGGAGCAGCAGATTGCCGGCGTGATCCTGCCGCACGAAAGCGAGCTGCGCGGCGCCTTCCGCAATCCCGGGGCGCTCGGCGGCAGGGATGACAAGACCACGACCGTCGAACAGCGCTATTCGGCGCCGATCAGGGCCGACCTCATCGGCACGGACGACGATGCCCAGCTCAAGGCGGCGCTCGACTATCTGGCCCGCAATCTCGGCAAGGCGGCGGAGCAGAAGAAGGGCTGAGCGGGAATATCCCGGTCTTGCCTCGGGAATATTCAGGCAGGCGGCACCGATCCTCTCTCTTTGTTCCTTGCGTCTGAGGCGGAAGCTGCGGCGCCGCCCGCGCTATGGCCGTTCGCCTCCGGCCAACACGGCCCGCGTCTGGTCGTCGGGGCCGAACTCGTCGGCGCTGTTGATCGACAGCAATTCGGCGAGCCGCGTTCGGGCGCGGTTGACGCGCGACTTGATCGTTCCCACGGCGCAGCCGCAAATATGGGCGGCTTCCTCGTAGGAGAAACCGGACGCGCCCACCAGGATCAGGGCCTCGCGCTGATCGGGCGGTAATTGGGCGAGCGCCTCGCGGAATTCGCGAAACTCGACCCGTCCGGGCTGTTCGGGCTGGGATTTGAGCGTCTCGGCGTAGCGTCCCTCACCGTCTTCCACCTCGCGACGCCGCTTGCGGTATTCGGAGCGGAAATGGTTGCGAAGAATGGTGAACAGCCATGCGGACATGTTGGTGCCGGGCTGGAACGACTCGATATTGGCAAGCGCCCGCAGCAGGGTTTCCTGGACCAGGTCGTCGGCCCGGTCGACGTTCCCGCACAGCGAGATGGCAAAGGCGCGGAGACTGGGCACCGCGGCAAGCACGGCTTTCCGGACTGACTCGTCCATGGGCATTACGGCTGCCTGTCCTTGTCTTCTTTGGCGTCGATGCGGTTGATGAGTTCGGCGAACCGTTCCGGTACGCCTTGGTTGACCACTTGCTCGTACATGGCGCGGAGCTGCTGCCCGAGACGGGCCTGCACCTCGCGCGTCAGCTTGGCCGGTTTGTTATTCGGCTTCTTGGTGCGGGTTGCTGCGGACTCCACCATCTGTGCCTGCTGCGCCGGTGGCTTGCTACGCTCGTTCATCGCCCTTCCCGTAATGCTCGCGCCCGCTTCGCGTCGCCGGCCGCGAGCCCCCGTCTGGTGTTCATCCAAAACCCGTGACGAGGCAGAAGGTTCCCCGCGATTGGGAACTTTTTTGGGGATGCGGCGTTGGCCGATCCGTCCTATGCTGGCTGCATCGGTTGCGGATGCCGCCGGCCGAGGGCACGTGTCTGCAACGCAGCGGGAGGGATTATTGTCGACATCTCAAGCAGTTGCGCAGCATCTTCCCTATCTGCGCCGCTATGCGCGCGCGCTTTCGGGCAGCCAGGCTTCGGGGGATGCCTATGTGGCGGCCACGCTTGAGGCCCTCGTCGAGGATCCGAAATTGCTCGACACCGGCGCGTCCACCCGGGTCGCGCTTTATCGGCTGTTCACGAAGATCTGGAGTTCGGTTGCCGTCAACGGCGGACCGAGCGCCGCGCCCGCGGCGGAGCAACCCGTCGAACGGCATCTCTCCCAGATTTCGCCCATGCCGCGGCAGGCCTTTCTGCTCGTCGCATTGGAAGGACTTTCCGAAGACGATGCCGCCAAGGTGCTCGACATCGACGTGCCGCGGCTGCGCGCGCTGGTCGAGGAGGCGGGCCGTGAGATCGCGCAGGAAATCGCCACCGACGTGCTCATCATCGAGGACGAGGCGTTCATCGCGCTCGATCTCGAAAGCCTTGTGGAAAGCCTCGGCCATCGCGTCCTCGGCGTTGCCAGAACGCACAAGGAAGCGGTCGCCCTGGCCAAGGCCAGGCGGCCGGGCATCATTCTCGCCGACATTCAACTGGCCGACGGCTCGTCGGGACTCGACGCCGTCAATGAGATGCTGCGGTCGTTCGAAGTCCCGGTCATCTTCATCACCGCCTATCCCGAACGGTTCCTGACCGGGGAACGGCCGGAGCCGGCGTTCCTCATCGCCAAGCCGTTCCAACCCACGACCGTTTCCGCGGTGCTCAGTCAGGCGCTGTTCTTCGAACGCAATGCGCACCGGCGCGAGCGGCGCGCGAGCTGATGCGGATTTCGGCGGCATCGACCCGTGACTGCGGGGCGGAGCGTTGACCCGTCGCTGCGAGCGCGCGCGAAGCGGGGACGGAGCAATCCAGAATCGACGATCCGACCCGGATCGCGTCGTCTCTGTTTGCGGGGCCCTGCACCATGACGGTGGTGGGTCAAATTGTCCCGTCACGGCGAGCGTGGCGAAGCAATGCAGAATTGAATAGGCTCGCGGCTCGATTGCAGCGTCGCCCTTGCGGGCCCGTCGCGAGGGTGGCGGATCACGATCACCGACATCCGCTCTCGCGGGAGCCCTCAGGACCGAGACGATGGACAAGGCGCGAACGGCCGGATCCGAGCGCAGAGCCGCCATGGCAGGTCAGATGTCGGAGGCGGAAAATTCCGAGATGGCCAGGCTGCTGGCGGAATGCCAGCGGCTCAAGGAGCAGATCGAGGCGCAGGCGTCCGAGCTGAGGCTGCTGCAGGCGCGTTTCGCGCGCTATGAAAATGCGCTGCGCGGTTCTCAGGTCGTTGTCTATACGCAGGACCGCAACCTCCGCTACACGTCGATCAGCCAGGCCATGCTCGGTCGCTCCGTGGAGGAGATACTCGGCCGCACCGACGATGAGATCCTGCCGCGCGAGGTGGGCCAGCAGATCATTGCGGCCAAACGCGAAGCGCTGGCGAGCGCACAATCGAAGCGCATGGAAATCGCCCTCGAGGAGGCACAGGGCATGCGCTGGCACGATCTCCACATCGAACCGCTGCGCAACGATGCGGGAATGGTGGTCGGACTCGCATGCGCGGCCGTGGACGTGACCGAACGCAAGGAGGGCGAGGCGCATCTGCGCCTGTTGCTGCGCGAATTGACGCATCGCTCGAAGAACCTGCTCGCGGTGATCCAGGGAATGGCGCGGCAGACCGCCCGCCACGCCGACTCGATCGACGCCTTTCTCGACCAATTCGGCGCGCGGCTGCAGGCACTCGCCGCCTCGCACGATCTGCTCGTGCGCGAGAGCTGGCACGGGGCCTCGATCGACGAACTGATCCGATCGCAACTTGCGGTTTATCTCGACCGCAACGGCAGTCAGATAGCGATCTGCGGTCCCGCGGTCGCGCTCAAACCCGAGGCGGCGCAGAATCTGGGACTTGCCCTGCACGAGCTCGCCAGCAATGCCGCCAAATACGGCGCGCTCTCGATCCCCGAGGGTCGCCTGTCGATCACCTGGGAACGTCGTGACGGCCAGGAGGGCTACGGCCTGCAGCTCGACTGGCATGAGCGGAACGGGCCCAGGGTCAAGCCGCGTCGCCGGCAAGGCTTCGGGACGATGGTGATCGAACGCAACCTGCCGCGCGCCATCGACGCGAGCGTCGAACTGACCTTCGATCCGGACGGCGTGCATTGCCGCATCGGCATTCCGCACCGGCAGATCCTCGCCGCGCGCTGATCGGACGAGGCCGCCTCGCGCGGCATCAGGCGTCGGCGGCGAAGCGGAACCGGGTGGAACCCGAGCGGCGGGTTCTGCGTTGGTAGGCAAGTATTCACAAAGGAAACAAAGGGAGCCAGCTCTATGCGCGTGTCTCTGAAGACTCTTTCGTTGGCTGTGGTCATTGCAACGATGGCGGCGCCGACCGTCGGCTCAGCCCAACGGGCGCCACGTCATGCGGCCAATGTCGAGCGGACGAAGGTCGGTACGCTGAGCTGCGACATCTCGGCCGGCATCGGCGCCATCATCGCGTCGCAGAAACACGTCACCTGCATGTTCACGCCTTCTCAGCCGGGTCCGCGCGAGGTCTATACCGGCTCGATCTCGAAATTCGGGCTGGACATCGGCGCGACCTCCGGCGGCGAAATGATCTGGGCCGTCTACGCGCCGAGCACGCGCCGCTTTGGCGCGCTCGCCGGCACCTATACCGGGGCGACCGCCGAGGCCACCGTGGGGGCGGGGCTCGGTGCCAATGTGCTGGTCGGCGGCTCCGACCGGACCGTGGCGCTGCAGCCGCTCTCGGTGCAAGGTCAGACCGGCGTGAATCTCGCGGCCGGCGTCGCCAGTCTCGAGCTGCGTCCGGCGCGCTGACCGACGGCCGATCACGAGGACGGGGCGCGGCGGCAATCGACCGCGGGACGGGAATGTCGCTAATGTCGCTCCCGCCTCAGCCAGGCAATCACGGGGTCGCGGCGTCGGGGTGCTCGGCGCCGCGACCTGTCGCCGCCGGGCCGATCAATGATCAATCGAGCAGAAAGGCGTCGTGATAGGCGCCCTGCACCTGCCCGCCGGGAACCGGTCCGCCGCCCGGCACATGGATCCGATTGTCGATGACGGCGCAGGTCGCGCCGTGCAGGCCGTGCCGTGGCACGCGCATCGGCGCCAGCGCCTCCCAGCGGTCGGTTTTCGGGTCATAGGCTTCGTTGGTGCCGAATACGCGGCCCGTCGCCTCGCCGCCGAAGACGACGATCCTGCCTTTGACATAGGCGCATGAGGGACCGCTGCGCGGGGTCGGCAACGGGGCGCGGAAACTCCACGCGTCGCTTTTCGGGTCGTAGACGGCATTGAGACCCGTGTTGAAGTCGTAGGAATCCATACGCCCGCCGATGGCGTGGATCACTCCGTCGACCACCGCCACCCCCATGTGGTCACGCTGACCGACGAAGGGCTGCGTCGCGGTCGAGCCGCGCATGCCGGCGAGAATGACGTATTTGTCCGTGGCCGGATCATAGACCTCGTGCCATTCGACGGACCGCACGTCGCGGCCGCCGAGCAGATGGATCCTTCCGTCGAGCACGACCGCCGAGGCGGCCCCGCGCGGCCGGCTCAGCGGCGCGATCGGCGACCATCGATCGGCGGTCGTGTCATAGACGAAGCATTTCGAATGCGGACAACGGTTTTGCTCGATGAAGCCACCGAACGTATAAATCCTCGGCCCGATGGACGCGGCGGCGACATGATTGCAAGCGATCGGGTAGGGCGCCTTCAGCGACCATTGACCGGTCTGCGGATCGAATACCTGATGAAAATTCTGATCGACGCGACGCAGGGCATAACCGGCGATCACATGGATTTTGCCTTGACATTCGACGACCGCATGTTCGCCGGTCGGAACGGGCATGCGCGGCTGCTCGAGCCATCTGCCCGGATGCGCGGCCGGCGGCGCCACGCTGGTCATGTAACGCTGCTTCTCGACCGTCTTGGGGATGTCGGTGATCGAGGGGTCGTTCAGACCCATGAAGAGCGGAAGGTTTTCGACTGACATGCTTGCCTCAATTGACGCAACCGGGCACCGCCTCCTTCAAGAGTCGGCGGGTGAGCAGGAGGCCCTCGCGCGCGACCTCGATCGGCGGTCGGGCCCATAATTCCGGATTGGGGGCTTCATAGGAGAGATAGCCGGTATAGCGCTTTTCCGCGAGCAGGCCGAACACCTCGCGCCATTTCACCACGCCCTTGCCGGGCGGCAAGCGGTCGGTGGGTCGCCGTACCCCGGTCACCGGGACGGGCGGGACGTCGCTGTATTGAAAGCAGTAGATCTTGTCGGCCGGCAGCTCGGCGAAGCCGCGACCGCCCGCACCTGAGCGCTCGAAATGGTAGGTATCAATCAAATAGCCGCAATTCGGCCTGTTCGCACCCTCGAGAAGGCGTCGAAGGACGTCGAGACGGTTGAGCACGTCGTGCTGCGAATTGAATTCGATGGCGAGCTTCAGCCCGTATTCGCCGGCGATGTCGGCGCCGCGCTTGAGGTATTCGATCGCCTGCGTGATCGGACCGTTGAACTGGCCGGGCGCGCTCATCAGCATGGTGCAATCGAGCGCGACGGCGTTTTCGCACGTCTCGCGGAACACCTCGAACAGGCGGGTGCTTTCCTCGCCGGTGGCGAATAGCCAGCCGTATTCGACCCCGAGAACGCCCACCGGCATGCCGCTGCGCTGGATGAGTTCGACCACCTGGCCGTTGCTCATGCCGGCCTCGAAGCAGCGCTTGAAGTCGGTGCGTCGCAGCTCGACGGCGTCGTAGCCGGCCGCCTTGGCGGCCGCGAGACCTTCGGCGAGCGGCGTCGTGTCGATGGTCCACATGTGCAGGGCCAAACGTCCGAAGGTTCCCGCCATCGTCGTTACTCACGGATTCTCGTACTGAAGAATATAAAGGCCGGCATTGGTGTCGGTCATGTACATCACGCCGTCCCTGTCCACGAACACGTCGCAGGATTGGATCACGCGCGCGGCCTCGGGGCGGGCGTCGACGAGCCGTTCCGGCGGGGGCGGCACATAATAGCCGGCCGGCTTGGGCCGGAACGGATCGGAGAGGTCGAACACCCGCAACCCGGCATTATGGTAGGTCGCAAAGATCAAGGTCTCGCTCTGCAGCGAGCCGGGTCGATTTTCATGCAGATTGTGCGGTCCGAATTTTCCTCCCTTGCCGCAGAAGTCCTCTTCGTTCGGCGTGGGCAGGGTCGCGATGGTGACGGGATTGTGCGGCGCGCGCACGTCGAGCACCCAGGTATAGGCGAGGCCGTCGGCGCAATTATTCGAGGTTGCTTCGTCGGCCACGACCAGCAGGTTGCGGCCGGGAAGCGGAAGCGGCGTATGCGTGCCGCCGGCGAATGGCGGCGACCAGTTGACATGGCTCACGAGCCTGGCATGGGCGGGGTCGCTGATATCGTGCACCGTCAGCCCGCCGTCGCGCCATGCTCCGTAGGCGAGGTGTCCGGCGGTGATCGCGTGATGCGCGGCAAAACGCCGGCCGGTCCAGGTGGGACGTTCGCCGCCGGCTTGCCACATGCCGGGCAGCCACCAGCGGCCGGCAAGCCGGGGCCGCGCCGGGTCGCTGATCTCGATGGCGACCATGATATGGTCGATGAAGCCCTCGATATGCGCCGAGGCATAGGCGTAGCGGTCGCCCACCCACCAGATGCGGTGCAGACCGAGGCCGGGAATCTCGAGGAACGCGATCTCGCGCGGCGCGGCGGGTCGCGAGACGTCATAGACGCGCAGACCGGAGGCGAAGCCGCCGCTTTGGCCCCGCAGCGAGTCGGCGAGGGAGGAGGTGAAATAGTCTTTCTGGCGCGCGAACCTTGCGAGCGCCCATACATTGGCGCCGTTCACCGCCAGCAGGATGCCGTCGTGCACCTGGATGTGGTGTGAGCGCGTATTCGGCGGATTGGCGAGAAAGGCGACCGGAGTCGGATGCCGCGGGTCGCCGACGTCGATGACGGATATCCCGTCCGAGAACATATGGCCGATGAAGGCATGGCGCCTGAAGACCATGACCTGCGTGCCGTCCGGCCGTCCGCCCTGATCGCTGCGCGCCAAAAAGCGGATGTTGGCGGAATGGGATGCCCGCGGCGCGCCGGCTGGAGCGGTCGGGTTTTTGGCCGTGTCGCCGCCGTCCGGATCCATGTCGCTGAATCTCCCTGCCGCGGGGGGCCCCCCCCCCGGGGGGGGCGGCGCGGGCGGGGGGCCCCCCCCCCGCGGGGCG
>JADGGK010000164.1 GCA_019689975.1 Pseudolabrys sp. | reverse complement strand
CGGGCGCGCAATGACAAAGCCGTCATCGCGATGCGGCGTCTTCATCGGCATCGCGCCGAGCCCCGCAAGGGGGAGGCCGCATCCTTTCAGCTCAGCGCCGCACCGGAGCGCGCCGCCACCTTCGGCAAATCAAACGACAAAACCCGACCCGGCAGGCAACCGGCCGCCCCTTCGCGGCCCCGGGCGCCATGCCGCGACCGATCCCGCCCGCGTCGACGCAATTCTTAGAGCAGTTCAGAGATAGGCTGAATCGAAGAGGATTCCCAAATCAATCGTTCTCTGATTCAACATGTGTGCTGGAAGGAACGGGGCCAGCATGCATGGCGAAGCCTTATTCGGAAGACCTGTAATCTTGGTCTCCCGCATCATCGCCCCCCTCCGCGGCGGGAACGGACGCCGGCTCGGGCCTATCCTTCCTCTTCCTCCTCCGAGAGGCGTTCGACCGACACCACGCGCTCGTCGTCGGCGGTATCGAGCACGATCACGCCTTGCGTCGCGCGGCCGGCAATGCGGATGCCGGCGACCGGCGTGCGGATGAGCTTGCCCTGGTCGGTGACCAGCATCACCTGGTCCGCCTCCTCCACCGGGAAGGACGCGACGAGGCGACCGGTCTTGGCCGTGACATTCATGGCCGCGATGCCTTTGCCGCCGCGGCCCGTGGTGCGGTATTCATAGGAGGAGGAGCGCTTGCCGTAGCCGCGCTCGGAAACGGTGAGCACGAACTGCTCGGCGGCCGACAGCTCGACATAGCGCTGCTCGCCGAGCTCGATGGCACCGGCCGTCTCCTCCGCCTCGGCGCCTTCCTCCTCCTCCGCCGTACCGCGCCGGATCGCGTTCGCGCGCCTGAGATAGGCCGCCCGCTCTTCCGCGGTCACGTCGACATGGCGCAGGATCGTCATGGAAATCACCCGGTCGTCCCCGGCAAGGGTGATTCCGCGCACGCCGTCGGAGGTGCGGCCGGAGAACACGCGCACTTCCGGCACCGGGAAACGGATGCACTGCCCGGCCGCGGTGGTGAGCAGCACGTCGTCCTTTTCGGTGCAGATCGCGACATCGACGATGGCATCGCCCGCGTCGAGCTTCATGGCGATGATGCCGGAGGGGCGAATCTTCTCGAAATCGGACAGCCGGTTGCGTCGCACGTTGCCGCTGCGCGTCGCGAACATCACGTGCAGCGCCGCCCAGGATTTCTCGTCCTCGGGCAGCGGCATGATCGACGTGATGGCCTCGCCGGTATCGAGCGGCAGGATGTTGATGAGCGCCTTGCCGCGCGATTGCGGCGCCGCCAGCGGCAGCCGCCAGACCTTTTCCTTGTAGACCTTGCCGCGCGAGGAGAAGAACAGCACCGGCGCGTGCGTGGAGGCCACGAACAGCCGCGAGACGAAATCCTCCTCGCGCACCTGCATGCCGCCGCGACCCTTGCCGCCGCGCTTCTGCGCGCGATAGGTGGACAGCGGCACGCGCTTGACATAGCCCAGATGCGAGACCGTCACCACCATGTCCTCGCGCTGGATCAGGTCCTCCTCCTCGACCTCGGCTTCCTCCTCGGTGATGCGCGTGCGCCGCGGCGTGGCGAACTGTTGCTTCACCGCCGCGAGCTCGTCCTTGATGATGCCCTGGATGCGCGCGCGCGAGCGCAGGATGTCGAGATAATCGGCGATCTCGGCGGCGAGCTTGTCGAGCTCCTGCTTGATCTCGTCACGGCCGAGCGCGGTGAGCCGCTGCAGGCGCAAATCGAGAATGGCTTTCGCCTGCTCGGCCGACAGCCGGGTCGCGCCTGCGGGGGAAACCCGGTGGCGCGGGTCGTCGATCAGCGTCACCATGGCGGCGACCTCGCGTGCCGGCCAGTCGCGCGACATCAGCGCCTCGCGCGCCTCGTTGGCATCCCGCGCCGCGCGGATGAGCCGGATCACCTCGTCGATATTGGCGACCGCGATGGCGAGCCCCACCAGCACATGGGCGCGGTCGCGCGCCTTGCCGAGCAGGAACTTGCTGCGCCGCGACACCACTTCCTCGCGGAAGGCGATGAAGGCGCAGAGCATATCCTTGAGGTTCATCACCAGCGGCCGGCCGCCGTCGAGCGCGACCATGTTGGCGCCGAAGGCCGACTGCAGCGGCGTGAAGCGATAGAGCTGGTTGAGGACCACGTCGCGCTCGGCGTCGCGCTTGAGCTCGATCACCACGCGATAGCCTTCCCGGTCAGATTCGTCGCGCAGGTCGGCAACCCCGTCGATCTTCTTCTCCCGCACCAGTTCGGCGATGCGTTCCACCATGGCGGCCTTGTTGACCTGGTAGGGAATCTCGGTGATGACGATCGCCTCCCGCTCCTTGCGTATGGTCTCGAAGGCGACCGTGCCGCGCATCACGATCGAGCCGCGGCCGGTTTCGTAGGCGCTGCGGATGCCGGCATGGCCGAGGATGATGCCGCCGGTGGGAAAATCCGGGCCCGGCACGATCCGGATCAGATCGTCAAGGGAAAGCGCCGGTTCGTCGATCAACGCCATGCAGGCGTCGATCACCTCGCCGAGATTGTGCGGCGGGATGTTGGTCGCCATGCCGACGGCGATGCCGCCGGCGCCGTTGACGAGCAGGTTCGGAAAGCGCGCCGGCAACACCACCGGCTCGCGCTCCGTGCCGTCGTAATTGGGTTGGAAGTCGACGGTGTCCTTGTCGATGTCGTCGAGCAGCGCCATCGCCGGACGCGCCAGGCGGCACTCGGTGTAGCGCATGGCGGCCGGCGGATCGCCGTCGACCGAGCCGAAATTGCCCTGCCCGTCGATCAGCATCAGGCGCATGGAGAAGTCCTGCGCCATGCGCACCAGCGCGTCGTAGATCGCCTGGTCGCCATGCGGATGGTATTTGCCCATCACGTCGCCGACCACGCGCGAAGACTTGACGTATTTCCGGTCCGGCGTATGGCCCTGCTCGTGCATCGCGTGCAGGATGCGCCGGTGCACCGGCTTGAGCCCGTCGCGCACGTCGGGCAGCGCGCGAGACACGATCACGCTCATCGCGTAATCGAGATAGCTGCGCTTCATTTCCTCGGTGATGGACACCGGGCGAATATCGGAGGGGGAACCGTCCCCCGATCGGGAGGTATCGGTATCGGCCAAGCGGGACTTCCTGGATGCACGTTCTGCCTGCCGTCTGTAGCCGATTCAGCGCGCCCCCGCCACCCCCGGATCACCTCCCGCC
>JADGGK010000163.1 GCA_019689975.1 Pseudolabrys sp. | reverse complement strand
CAGACCGTCATCAAAAGACGTTCTCGTCAATCTGCCAGTAGGCGGTTCGAAGGATGCCGCTCGCGACTATGCGATCTCGGTCTCGAACCTGTGCGAGACGCATCTCCCCGGCGCGGCCTTCTCGCGGGAATCTCCAACTGGGGTTGCATCGGACGGCATGGCTGCAGCCACGCTGGTTGAAGAATGGTCTGCGGAGCGGCAGGCCGAGGCCGCAAAGCCTGTTCGAAAATTCAATGCATGCGTGCGGCTGTACCGCCCTCCGTCCGATGCCCGTGTCAATTCAGTCCGCTCCGGCGATCCGGCCCGGCGCTTTGGCGAGCTTGCGGGAAGCCGTGACACTGCGGGAGCGAGCCGCGCGGCGCCCGGATTGCCGGGCACATCGCCCGCCGCAAGCTAGACGTTCATCTGAAGCCGGGCGTCGCACCCGGCAGCGAGGTCGAGAACATCATTCGCAACGATGCCGCGGAAGCAACGGGGTCGATCTCATCGTCAGGGGTGCATATGGCCACTCGCATTTTCGCCAATTCGGGCTCGGCGGCGCCACCATGCCGAAGGGCATGACCACCCTGAGCTGATGTCTCCCTGACCACAAACGACGGCCAGAGCGTGCTCAACCTTTCCGGGCGTCCTCGACGGAAACGACTTTGAACGTGTGCTCGCCACTGCCGTCGCGCAGGGTGAGGTACTCGCCGGGCACGAAGGCATGGGCACCAAAATGGTAACCTGTTTCGTCGTCGTCGGTTCTGCCCGGATCGTAATCGAAAACCCAGCGTGCATGTTCGCTGCCGCCGGGCTTGTGCACCAGATAGCCCATGCGATCCTCCTCGCCATCCCAGAACCGGCGAACACGGCAGTCGCCCCGATGCTGCTTCCACAGCCGAACATCGATATGCCCATTGCGGTCCAAGGGGGCGATCAGCTCATAGCCGTGCCGCGCCGATCCGAGCGGAAATTCCTTTGAGCGGGCGAGATGGAGGCGGATTTGCTTGAGAGCGTGCGGCGCGCTCATTGAGGAGTCTCCAATTCGATTTCGGCTTCCCCGCGCCGGGCGTAATCTGTGGCAGAGGTTACGGCCTCGGCAGCTTGCGAAGCGCGCTCCGAGACGCGACGGAACGCGCTTCGTCTGTCGCCGTCATGCGGCGGTCTTCACTTCCACCTTCTTGACCTGGGCGGGCGCCGGTTTCGGCACCGTGACCTTGAGCACGCCGTTCGAAAGGCTGGCCTTGATGGCATTCGGGTCGACGCCGGACGGCAACTCCAGCGCGCGATAGAACGAACCATAGCTGCGCTCGAACAACCGATATTCCTTGTCCTTTTCGTCCTTCTCGGCCTTCTTCTCGCCTTTGATGACGAGGACATTGTCGGCGACGTTCACCTGAACGTCCTTCTCCTCGAGGCCAGGCAGCTCGGCGGTGATCTCGATCTCCTTGTCGGTCTCGGTGACGTCCATGCTTGGGACAAGCTCGCCAAGCGGCCTCCGACCGGCAGGCGGCGACCAGCGCATGGTAAATTCATCGAACAGTCGATCGATCTCACGCTGCAGCGAGGTGAACATATCCGGAAACTCCCGGCGCATGACCGTCCGGTCACGGCCGACGGGAATGAGTGATTTCAGGCTCATGTCGACTCCTCTTTTCTTACGAATTTTCCTACGAAGCCCTCTTCCGGGGTTTCCTTTATAATCAATCCGCAGCGCTGGCCGGCTGGCATTGATTTGAGTCAAGACCGATCGGTACACAATATTGCAATGATTTATGAAAGGTTTGGCGACGAGCGACATCGGCTCTGAAAGCCTCGACGCGAGAAGTCGCCGGCAATGAATACGGCCGTGGCATGAAAGCGATCCATCCCCTCAAGGCCGGCGTAACCTTCGGCGCCATCGTGGCGCATGGCACCTCCTATGGTCGATATTTGTCCGGCTTGGTTCGGTATTGCCTCTTATCAGCATCGTGCCGTGGATGCACTTCATTCAACCGATCTATGTGGTTCGGCCGTTCAACCTGTCCCTCGCCGCGGTGCTCGTCGTCATCACGTCGATCGTCGGATTCGTCGTCGCGTTCGTCTTCAGCCGCATTTGGAACAAGCTCCATCTCTGTTGAAAGGCAGAATTTGTTGGCGTGCGGCCCGATATGAGGCTGTCTCGAGCCGTTGCCGCAGATCGCGAGAACTGCCTGCCACATGACGATGATGGCGTCGGAATCACTGGGGACGATGTCGGCAACCGCCGTCCTCAATCGCCGGATGGATATATGTTTGCAAAAAATGCATGCACTGAAGCGCACCATCGAATGGCTGACAGCTTGGCGGTTTTGGCGTCGCTCATCGACTGCAAAATCAAGGACCGTCCCCAAGCCAGCGTCATTGCGGTGAGCGATGTCCGCGACATGACCGAAGAGGCTGGATCAAGGAGCTGGCCGCAAAGCAGCCCGCGGGCGGCGGGAAACCTGCATCATTTCCGGATCGCGAGCTCGCATTCGCACGCTGTCGATCTAGCTGGTTATTTGCAGCGCATCGCGAGCTCGGTACTTCATTTTTTTTTGGCGAAGGACAAAGAGACCGCTGTTTCATGCGATTTCCCGTCGGGTGCGGTGTTCCGGCCGGGCATGCAGCGACGTTCGGCCTCTTTACGGTCGAAGCGATCACGAACGCGCTGAAGTACGCGCATCCCCGAGACGAGACCGACGTTGGTCGAGTCCCGCTCCGGAAACGTCTCGACCTTTTGTCGAGGTCGAGGACGACGGCATCGGTTTGCCCAAGGGATTTGATCCGCTGAGAAGCGACGCGACAGATTTTCGTCTCATGCGCGGGATTGCGGATCGGCATGGCGGGCATCTCGCTGCCGCGCAACCGCTCGGGTCACGCTTTCGTCTGGAAGTTCCCTGCCGTGCCACATAACAATTGTACTCCGGCTGGCACAGCGCGCTTGACTTGGATCAATGCCCAAAACCGCGCGGAGTTGTCATTATTGTCTATGGGTTGGAGGGTGAGGAGGCCGTCACCATGAACCGGTATCGCGGGACCTTCTACAAGCGCTTGCTCGGTTCGGACGGTCATTTCTTTGAATGTGTGCAGGGCGCGCTCGACACTCGTCAGACGAAAAGCTCCGACCGCACTGTAGCAGCCGCCGAAGGGCGATATGAGTGCGGTCATCGTGTGCCGGGTCGGCGGCTCCACGCCCGCGGTTCTGGACTTGAGAGTTCCGAGCGGTC
>JADGGK010000162.1 GCA_019689975.1 Pseudolabrys sp. | reverse complement strand
CTATTGCCACCGGCTGGCTTTCGACCGCTACCCCTTCTACCGCTTCTGCTCCATGCGCTGCCTCGATGCGGCAGCGGCGCTCGCTCAAAGGATGCACGGCATGATCGACAAGACCGCGCTCGAGAAGCAGGCGATCAAGGACGCTCGACGCTATTTCGCGGAGGCGCTGACCGAGCTCGGGCTCATGGCG
Organism: Pseudolabrys sp.; assembly: GCA_019689975.1. Lineage (GTDB taxonomy): Bacteria > Pseudomonadota > Alphaproteobacteria > Rhizobiales > Xanthobacteraceae > Pseudolabrys. The sequence continues at coordinate 3,021 of JADGGK010000162.1, read as the reverse complement.
CCGTTCTACGACCGCAAGGCGGAAGAGATCGATCGCCTCATCGAAGCCTGCATCGATGGCTTCCAGGAGTCGATGCAGCGCCAGGCGACCGAGAAACGGGTGCAGGAAGACGAATTGAGCGATCCTCTGCCGTTTTGAGAGACATGCTTCTGGATTTGAACCACGGCTCTGGTTTCATCTACGGGCGGCCGACGCAAGGCGAAGGCCCCGCCGCCCGCATCAACGCACTCATCGACGCCGGTCTCGTTGCCGAACGGGAGCAGACGCCGCCGCGCGACTATCTCGGCGCAAGCCGCATCGGTGAACCCTGCGCGCGCCGCGTCGTCTACGAGATCACCCATGTGCCGCCGGACGAGGGATGCGAGGTGGACGCCGCAGCACTGCGCATCTTCGAGGCCGGGCATCTGTTCGAGCGGCTCTCCGCCCGCTGGTTGCGCGCCGCCGGCTTCGATCTGCGCACCGAACGTCGGGACGGAAGCCAATTCTCCTTCTCGGCCGCCGGCGGCAGGCTGCGCGGCCACATCGACGGCGTCATCGTGGATGGCCCTGCCATCGGCATCGCCTGGCCGGCGCTTTGGGAACACAAGGCCCTGAACGCCAAGAGCTGGAACGACCTGGTCAAGCGGGGGCTCGCGGTGTCGAAGCCGATCTACTTCGCGCAAGTCCAGCTCTACATGGCCTACCTCGAGGTCGAGTGCACCCTCTTCACCGCCCTCAACAAGAACACCCAGGCGCTCCATCACGAAATCGTCGCATTCGACTCCGCTCAGGCCCAGGTCCTCTCGGACAAGGCAGTCGCCATCATCCGTGCAGCGGAGGCCGGCGAGCTGCTGCCGCGCATCGCAGCAGCATCCGACTTCTACCTCTGCCGCGCCTGTCCTTATGCGCGCCGCTGCTGGGAGGGTGCGCCATGAGCTTTGCACCCTCGGAACTGCAGGCCAAAGCCATCGCGGCGATCAAGGACTGGTTCACGAACCGCACTGCCAGCCAGCAGGTCTTCCGCGTGTTCGGCTATGCCGGCACCGGCAAGACCACCATCACCAAGCACGCGATCACCGAGCTCGGCCTTGATGCGGGTACGAGCGGCGGCGTGCTCTACGCCGCCTTCACCGGCAAGGCGGCGCTCGTCATGACCCGCAAGGGTACACCCGCGTCGACCATCCATTCGCTGATCTACCGTGTCTCGGAGGCGACGCCGGCCGAGATGGAACGGATCAAGCAGGACATCGCCGACCTCAAGGCGAAGCTCGCGTCCATGGGCGCAGCCGAGCGCCTCTTGGCCGAGTCACGGCTTCGCTCGCTCGAACTGCGATTATCCGACATTCACAAGCCGCGCTTCGTGCTCAACGAGCAGTCGATCCTGCGCGACGCCAAGCTCCTCGTGCTCGACGAGGTATCGATGGTCGGCGACGACATGGCGCGCGACCTCCTCGCCTTCGGCAAGCCGATCCTCGTGCTCGGCGATCCTGGCCAACTCCCGCCGGTGAAGGGTGAGGGGGCGTTCACGCAAGGGGAGCCCGACGTGATGCTCACCGAGATCCACCGCCAGGCCGGCGAAAGCGCCATTATCCGGCTTGCGACCTGGGCGCGCGAGGGCAAACCCATCCCCTATGGCGAGCACGATGCCTTCGTCTGGAAGATGCGCCGGACCGACGTTTCGCCTGCGCAGATGCTCAAGGGCGGCCAGGTGATCTGCGGCAAGAACGCAACCCGCCTTGAGCTCAATGTCGCCATGAAGCGCGCAGCGGGCTTCGACGGTATCTATCCCACCGGTCGGGGCGAGAAGATCATCTGCCTCAAGAACCGCAACGATCTCGGGCTCGTCAACGGCATGTTCCTTTCCCTCGCCGAGGTCAAGGACGAGGACGACATTTCGTTTACCGCGACCATCACCACCGAGGACGGGCAGAAGATCGGTGGCGCCAACGGTGAGCGCGAGCGCTTCCGCATCTACAAGGGGCACTTCGACGACCACGTGGCGCCTGATCCCGAGCGCGAGCGGCGCGACCACTGGAAGAAGAAGACGATCATCGAGGCGGTCTGGGGCTGGGCGATCACCTGCCACAAGGCACAGGGCTCGCAATGGGAGAACGTAATCGTCTTCGACGATGGGCTTGGTCGTACGGCGGAGGATCGCGCACGCTGGCTCTACACCGCGATCACGCGGGCCGAGCGCGGGCTCGTGGTCCTCGATTGAGGCGCGCATGATCGACCTCAACGACGTCGCACCGCCCGCGCCCCACATCCATTACGATCTCGATGCGATCGTCGCCGGCCTGCGCGACACTGCGGCAAGCTGGGTACCACAGCATTTTCCCAATGGTCGCCGAGACGGCGACGTCTGGCGCCTGGCCGACATCACGGGGCGTGCCCCGCGCAAGAACGGCTCCTGCGTGATCGCCCTCGATGGCCCGCACGCCGGCGACTGGTACGACCACGACGGCGGCGAGGGCGGCGGTCCGCTCAATGCGCTTCAGCATGCCACCGGGCTCGTGGGACGCGATCTCTACGCCCATGCGGCCGCCATCACCGGCTGGACGGCGGCACCGCCCGCCCGCCGCGATCCCCCGCCGCCTCAGAAGGAGAAGGACAGCACGCGGGAGATCGCGATCATCCTCGCCCGCGCCGTTCCGATCGCCGGCACGCTCGCGGAAACCTACCTGCGCTCGCGTGGGCTCACCGTTCCGTCATGTGAGGATCTCCGCTTCCATCCCGATCTCGTTCATTGGGAGACCAAGACCGGCTGGCCGGCGATGGTCGCGGTGATCCGCGATGCCAAAGGCGAGGCGATCGGACTGCATCGCACCTGGCTTGCTCCTGACGGCGTGCGGAAGGCATCGGTCAAGAACAATCGCAAGATGCTCGGGAGGTCGGGCGGCGGGGCCGTGCGGTTGTCCGCCCCCGTCGATGGTTTGCTCGGGCTCGCCGAGGGCATCGAGACCGCGCTCGCGGTGATGACGGCGTGTCCAGACATGCCCGTCTGGGCAGCCCTGTCCGCCGGCAATCTCGAACAGATCGAGC
>JADGGK010000161.1 GCA_019689975.1 Pseudolabrys sp. | reverse complement strand
TGCGGCACGGCAGTGTCTGGATTGCTTCGTCGCCGCTTGCGCGGCTCCTCGCAATGACGGTGAAGACGCCGCCGCGCAATGACGGCGGCTCGATCCGATCGCGAAGCGTTCTAGGCCGGGATGCGCTCGTCCGCGTCGGTAGGCTCGCGCAGCACATAGCCGCGGCCCCAGACGGTCTCGATATAGTTCTTGCCGTTGGACGCGTTGGCGAGCTTCTTGCGCAGCTTGCAGATGAACACGTCGATGATCTTGAGCTCGGGTTCGTCCATGCCGCCGTAGAGGTGGTTCAGAAACATCTCCTTGGTGAGCGTCGTCCCTTTGCGCAAGGATAGCAGCTCGAGCATCTGATATTCCTTGCCGGTCAGGTGCACGCGCTGACCGGCGACCTCGACCGTCTTGGTGTCGAGGTTCACCACCAGATCCCCGGTGTTGATGACCGACTGGGCGTGACCCTTGGAGCGACGAACGATGGCATGGATGCGGGCGATCAGTTCGTCCTTGTGGAAGGGCTTGGTGAGATAGTCGTCGGCACCGAAACCGAGACCTTTCACCTTGTCCTCGATGCCGGCGAGGCCCGAGAGGATCAGGATCGGCGTCTTGACCTTTGAGACCCGCAGGGAACGGAGAACCTCGAAGCCCGACATGTCGGGAAGATTCAGGTCGAGGAGGATAATGTCGTAGTCGTAGAGTTTGCCGAGGTCGACCCCTTCCTCGCCGAGGTCGGTGGTGTAGACATTGAAGCTCTCGGATTTGAGCATCAGCTCAATCGACTGAGCGGTCGCGCTGTCGTCTTCGATCAGTAGAACGCGCATGCCAGTCCCTTTCTCGCCGCAGTCGGGCCTTGATCGCTACGCCGCGGTTGAAAGCGGCGAGGTCACGTCGAAAACACGTTCGGGACACCGATTCGACACTATCCAGTCATGGTTAACAAAACCTGATTCTTCGGAGCAAGCTTGCCGTGGCGGAATCCCCCGAATCGGCTTAAGATATTGCGAAGAAGAGATTTTTCACCATGAACCGGATTGAAGCTCCACTTTAAGAGGTGTCGATAACGGACTCTCCCGATTCGCCCCTTCCGTCCTGGCCGGGCGAATCTGTCGGCCGCTCTCATATGGACGTGACCCAATGATTAACGACGCGAGTAAACGGGTGGTTAAAACCGGAACCGGGGCGGTAAGCCTAAGGCCGTATGACCGGCCGGGCCGGCATCGCCTCGGCCCAGGCGCGGGCGGGAGGCCGGGAAACTGCGGGCGGCCGTCGCCCCGGCGAGCTTCGCTTAGGCGCGCGAACGGCACGCCGTCCCGATGATGAAGGCGCTCGCCGATCAGATCGCCGATCTCGACGCGGTCGAAATATTCGGACGCGTCGCATCCGTGCGCGGGTTGATGGTGGAGGTGGCCGGCCCGATCCACGCCATGTCGGTCGGGGCGCGGCTGCTGCTGGAAACCGGCAGCGGCCGCGCCATTCCCTGCGAAGTGGTCGGATTTGCCCACGGTCATGCCCTCGCCATGCCCTTTGCGGCCCTCGACGGCGTCCGCCGCGGCTGTCGCGCAGTGGTGCAGAGCGCCGCAGGCTCGGTCCGGCCTTCCGAGCGTTGGCTCGGCCGTGTGGTCAATGCCATGGCCGAACCCATCGACGGGCTCGGGCCGTTGCCGCCCGGTCCGGCACCCTATCCGTTCCGCAATTCGCCGCCGCCCGCGCATGCGCGCCGGCGGGTCGGCGCGCCGCTCGATCTCGGCGTGCGTGCGCTCAATACTTTCGTAACCTGTTGCCGCGGTCAGCGCATGGGCATTTTCTCGGGCAGCGGGGTCGGCAAGTCGGTGCTCCTGTCGATGCTGGCGCGCAACGTCGCCGCCGACGTCTCGGTCATCGGGCTTGTCGGCGAGCGGGGCCGCGAGGTGCAGGAATTCCTCCAGGATGATCTCGGCGCGGCCGGTCTGGCGCGCTCGGTGGTCGTGGTCTCGACCTCCGACGAGCCGGCGCTGATGCGCCGGCAGGCTGCCTATCTCACGCTCGCGATTGCCGAGTTCTTCCGCGACCTCGGCAAGGACGTGCTGGTGCTGATGGACTCGGTCACGCGCTTCGCCATGGCGCAGCGCGAGATCGGTCTCTCCGCCGGCGAGCCGCCCACCGCCAAGGGCTATACGCCGACCGTGTTCACCGAGTTGCCGCGCCTGCTCGAGCGCGCGGGACCTGGCACGGACCACGGGACCATCACCGGGATTTTCAGCGTCCTGGTCGACGGCGACGATCACAACGAGCCCGTCGCCGACGCCGTGCGCGGCATTCTTGACGGCCATATCGTGATGGAACGTGCGATCGCCGAACGCGGGCGCTATCCGGCGATCAACGTGCTTAAGTCGGTGTCGCGCACCATGCCGCGCGCCGCCGACCCCGATTATCTGCCGGTGATCAATGCCGCCAAACGCGTGATGGCCACCTATGCCGACATGGAGGAACTGATCCGGCTCGGCGCTTATCGCCCCGGTTCCAGCGCCGAGGTGGACGAAGCGATCCGCCTGCATCCGCTGCTCGAAGCCTTTCTCGCCCAGGCCAAGGAGGAGACGACCACGCTCGCCGAGGGATATCAGCGGCTTGAGCAAATTCTTAGGAAAAAAGAAACCGAAAACTAACGTTATTGCGACACCATCCCGGCCATGAACGGTTCGGGACGCGATTTGAGCGACGGAGCGGGCAACCCTCCGTCGCGCGTATTCGGGGCTTCGGGGGAGTAAAGAGTCGATGAAGTCACGCGAAACCCTCATTCGGCTGAAGAAATTTCAGGTCGACGAGAAGCGACGCAAGGTTGCGCAGATCGAGGCGATGATCGCCGAGTTCGAGCGGATTGCGGCGGAACTCGACCGCGAAATCAAGCTCGAGCAGGATCGCGCCGGCATCCACGATCCCGGTCATTTCGCCTATCCCACCTATGCCAAGGCGGCGATGAGCCGGCGCGACAATCTCCGACGCTCGGCCGCGGAGCTGAAGGCCCAGCTCGACGACGCCAAGGCGGCGCTGGGCGAGGCGTTCGAGGAGCTCAAGAAGGTGGAAATGCTCGACGAGCGCGACCATGCGCGCGAAAAGGCGGAAGCGAACGCGCGCGAGCAGGCCGAGCTCGATCAGATTGCCGGCTTGCGCTTCAACACAGGAAGCGCGACCGCCTAGAGCGAAGTCGCAAGCGATCATCCGATCCGCGAGCGTCCGACCGCCGACCTGCCCGGCCGCGGCAATCGGCGCGACAGCCGGCTGCGCGGATTGCGGCCCGTC
>JADGGK010000058.1 GCA_019689975.1 Pseudolabrys sp. | reverse complement strand
AAGAAAGGCGGGCGGCAAGAAAACGCGCGGCGGCGTGGATGCGAAGCCGCCGCAGAAGGCTTGCGGCGTCGGCGCACCGGAAACGGCGATCAACGGATGGTCGCGCCGTCGGTCTCGGTGAGGCGGGTGGACGGTTCGGCCTTGATCACCGTCGGCGCCTGAGCGGTCATGATGTCGGTGCCGAGATTGAACCGATGCGCCGAAATGCCGATAATGGCGATCAGCAGCGCCGCGGCAAGGCCCACTACCACGATCTTGAGGTGCGTGACGCGGTCGGCCCTGTAGAGCGACCAGTTCATGGCAGCCTCCTCGGTCCTTTCGTCCTCTGTCGCCTCGACCCGGCAAAAAGTTCACGGTGGCATTTTTTAACGTAGGGCGGCTGCCGCAGTTCCCAAGACCGCCTCACACAGGCGTGACAATACGGGAAACATCGGGTTTAAGCGGCGTTGCGGCCGGAAATCGCGATCGATCGGCCGCGGCGGGACGCAGAGCCGGCATCGGCACGCATCGCGGGCGGTGCGCCGGTCGGGCGGGAGGCAAGGCGGTTCTTGCCGCCGCCGCCGCACCGGAATATATCTATTTGAAAATGCTCTAGTTTTTACAAATTCTAAACTGGGTGGTGCCGCGTGATCATCTGTTCATGCAACGTCCTGTCCGAGGCGCAGATCCTCGAGACGCTCAAGCTTGGTGTCACGCCCGGCTCGGTCGGACTGGCCTATCGCTGTCTTGGGTGCGCGCCGCGGTGCGGCCGCTGTCTCGAAACCGTGCGCGCGCTGTTGCAAAAGGCCCATCTCGACAATTGCCGCGTGGGCTGCCCGACCTGTCCCGAACGCGAGCATGCGCATGTGGATGCGCGTGCGGAAAACGGTCGCCTGGTCGCTGTCGAATAGTCTTTCCTAGCCAGCCAGTCGAAGGAGCACGTCATGCAAGGCGATCCCCGGGTGATCGAATACCTCAATCGCGGCCTGCGCAGCGAACTCACCGCGGTCAACCAGTACTGGCTGCATTACCGTTTTCTCGACAATTGGGGCTTGAACGCGCTCGCCAAGCGCTGGCGCGAGGAGTCGATCGAGGAGATGCGTCACGCCGACCGTTTCATCGATCGCATAATTTTTCTCGAAGGATTTCCCAATCTGCAAACGCTCGATCCATTGCGCATCGGTCAGAACGTCAAGGAGATCATCGAGGCCGACCTGGCAGCCGAGATGAGCGCGCGCTCTCTCTATCAGGAGGCCGCGGCCTATTGTCTCGACGTCAGGGATAATCCGACGCGCGATTTGTTCGAGCTCCTGATGGCCGATGAAGAGGGTCACATCGACTTCCTGGAGACGCAGCTCGATCTCATCCAGCGCATCGGTCTGGAGCGCTACACGCAGGCCCATATCGACGGGCTAGGCGAGGGCGGCACGCCAGGCTTGCGGGAAGAAAAGAAATAGCCGCGCCGACGGCCGCGGACCGGCCGCGAAGCCTGTGGAGCGCGCCGAGGCGCACCGCATTTTCCCGTCATTGCGCGCCCGAGCGAAAGCGAGGGCGAAGCGATCCGGAATTGAAGTTCACGCCGGATCGCGTCGTTGCCTCCTGCCGGGCTCCTTGCCGTGACGCCGCCGATCCCGTCCGATTGGAACCGGCTTCAGATGCTGCCCACCGTTTTCAACCGCACGCGCGGGTGAATTTCGGCCTGCGATAGCACCGGCGTTTGTGCGCGGAAGCGCTCGACGATGCCGCGCACGAACGGTCGGATGGCGGCGGATGTCACCAGCACCGGCGCTTCGCCCTCGCGCGCGGCCGCCTCGAAACGTTCGCGCACCAGCGTGATGAATTCGGTGAGTTTGGATGGTTGCATCGCCAGATGGCGGTTGTCTCCCTCGCCGATCATGGCCTCGGCAAAATTCTGCTCCCAGGCGGCGGACAGCGCGATCAAAGGCAGGTAGCCGCTAGATCCCGTAAACTGGGCGCAGATCTGGCGCGCGAGCCGCATGCGCACGTGCTCGGCGAGCATGATCGGATTGCGCGTGCTGGAAATTCCGTCGGCAATCCCTTCCAGGATGGTGCCGAGATCGCGAATCGAGACTCGCTCGGCAAGCAAAAGCTGCAGGATGCGTTGGATGCCGGAAACCGTGATCAGCGAGGGCACGAGGTCCTTCACCAGATCGGCCTGCTCCTTCGGCAATTCCTTGAGCAGTTTCTGCACCTCAGCGTAGGAAAGCAGCTCTGCCATGTTGCTCTTGAGCAGCTCGGTGAGATGCGTGGACAGGACCGTCGCCGCGTCGACGACCGTATAACCCTTGAGGGAAGCCTCTTCCTTGAGCGCCGGATCGATCCAGGTTGCCGGCAGGCCGAAGGTGGGCTCGGTGGTGTGCGTGCCCGGCATTTTGACTTGTCCGCCGGCCGGATCCATCACCATGTACTGCCCCGGCCAGATCTTGCCGCCGCCGGCTTCGACTTCCTTGATCTTGATGACATAGGAATTGGCTTCGAGCTGGACATTGTCGAGAATGCGCACCGCCGGCATCACGAAGCCCATTTCGGCCGCGAGCGACCGGCGCAGCGCCTTGATCTGTTCGGTGAGCCTGTCGGAGCCGTCGGCGGCATTGACCAGCGGGAGCAGGGCGTAGCCCAACTCGACCTTGAGATCGTCCATCCTGAGTGCGGCCGCAATCGGCTCGTCGGCAGCTTCGCTCTTGGCGGTTTCGGCCTTCTTGGCTTCGAGCGCCGCCGCGAGCTTGGTGCGCTTGTCGATGATGAAAGCGAGCGCCGCCGCCCCGCAGCCGAGCGCCAGGAAGGGGATCATGGGGATTCCCGGCAGGAGCGCCATCACCAGCATGACCGCTCCCGACATGCCGAGTGCCTTGGGATAGCCCGAGAGCTGCTTCAGCAATGCCTTGTCGGCGGCACCGGTAACTCCCGCCTTCGCGACCAGCAGGCCGGCGGCGGTCGACACGATCAAGGCCGGGATCTGCGTCACCAGGCCGTCGCCGACGGTGAGCACCGTGTAGGAATGAACCGCGTCGGCGAACGAGAGGCCTTGCTGCGCGATGCCTACGATCATGCCGCCGATCACGTTGATGAACACGACCAGCAACCCGGCGATCGCGTCGCCGCGCACGAACTTCGAGGCGCCGTCCATGGCGCCGAAAAACCCGCCTTCGTCTTCGAGCTGCTGGCGGCGCCGCCGTGCCTCCTTCTCGTCGATCAATCCGGCCGACAGGTCGGCGTCGATCGCCATCTGTTTGCCCGGCATGGCGTCGAGGTGGAAACGGGCGGCAACTTCGGCGATGCGCCCCGAGCCTTTGGTGATGACGACGAAATTCACGATCACCAGAATGGTGAAGACGATGATGCCGATGACGAAATTGCCGCCCATCACGAAATTGCCGAATGCCTGGATGACGTGGCCGGCGGCGTCGGTGCCCTCGTGGCCGTGCGCGAGGATGAGCCGCGTCGAGGCGAGATTGAGCGCAAGCCGCAGCATGGTCGCGATCAGCAGCACCGTCGGGAAGGCGGAGAATTCGAGCGGCGCGTGGATGAAGAGCGCCGTCATCAGGATCAACACCGAAAAGATGATCGACACCGCGAGCGAAAAATCGAGCAGCAGTGGCGGCAGCGGCAGAATCAGCACCACCAGGATGGTCATGACGCCGACCGCCAGCGCGATGTCCCCGCGCTTCATCAGGGCCCCGAGATCGCCCAGGCGGGGAAGGCTGATGCCGCCGTTCGTCGAGGCGGATGCGGCGCTGGTATCGCTCATGAACGAGACGGGGCCGCCTGGCTCCCGGGCGGCTCGGACGCGGTCAAGACTTACGTTATCAAATGGGTGCCGCCGGCCCTGGTGGATCGGCGACGACGAGCGGATTCACCGACGTGAAACCCCCCTGACCCCGAGACTTTCTACTTTTTTATGGTTAGCGCGCGGTTAATACGGCGCTTTACCGCCGTGCGCGTCGGCGGCGGGGCGGGCTCCGCGGTTCTTCGGGCCGTCAGGAGGGATTGGCGGGCGGAGCCGCGGCCGCCGGCCGCGAGCCTGCGCGCGGAGTTATCAGCAAATGGAGCTCGCCGCATGCCGTGCAGCGCAACCGCGCGCCTCTGCCTTCGAGCGTCGCGAGCGTGGCCTCGTCGGTGACGAGGACGAAGCTGCCGGTCACCGGGCACTGGTAGCGCAGCGTGCCCTGCGCGCGCGTCGTGGCCTGCACGCGCCACACGAGCGTTGCCACGTGGCGAAAAGCGGAAGGATGCAGGGTGCGCCAGTCAGGATCGAACGGCGGCATGGGAACCGTCATGCGGGCGTGAACAGCCCGTCAACTCGCGCGGCCGGCATACGTTCCGCGCGCCGCCGTCGGCGTGCATGCCCGCCATGCGGCACCCGCAATGAGCGGCAGAGCCGCGCCGTGCGGGCTCTTCGCCATGACGGCGCCGATTCGGTCGGATTGGACTGCGGTCTAGGCCGCGCCTTTCATCTCTCCGCCGCCCGGCGGGGGTACCGGCACGCCGTCCTGCGCATATTCGTTGAGCTTGTTGCGCAGCGTGCGGATCGAGATGCCGAGGATATTGGCGGCATGGGTGCGGTTGCCGAGACAGTGCTTGAGCGTCTCCAGGATCAGATCGCGCTCGACTTCCGCCACGGTGCGGCCGACCATGTGACGCGTGATCTGTTCCGCCGTCATGGCCGCTTGCGCCGCAACTCCCCCGCGCGCCTGATCTAGCCGCGTACCGTCGGGCGTGAGGATCCCGTCGACGCCGATTTCCGGCCCGGTGGCGAGCAGCACCGCGCGGTGCAGCGTGTTTTCCAGCTCGCGCACATTGCCCGGCCAGCGATGCAGGTTGAGCGCGCGGCGCGCTTCCGCCGACAGCGGTCGTACGGGCAGGCCGTTTGCCTGCGCGTATTTCCTGATGAAATATTGCGCCAGCTCGCCGATGTCGGCCGGACGCTCGCGCAGCGGCGGAATCTTGAGGTTCACCACGTTGAGACGGAAGAGCAGGTCTTCGCGGAATTTGCCTTCGCGCACCGCTTCCGCGAGATTGCGGTTCGACGTGGCGATAACGCGGATGTCGACCGGGACGGGCCGGTTACCGCCGAGCCGGTCGATGACGCGTTCCTGCAACGCCCGCAGCAACTTGGCTTGCAGACGCACATCCATCTCCGAAATCTCGTCGAGCAGCAGCGTGCCTCCGTTTGCCTCCTCGAACTTGCCGATCCGCCGTGCGAGGGCGCCGGTGAAGGCGCCTTTCTCGTGCCCGAACAGCTCCGACTCGAGTAGGTTTTCGGGGATCGCGGCGCAATTGACCGAGATGAACGGTTTCTTGGCGCGGTTCGAGCGCGCGTGCACGAAGCGCGCCAGCACCTCCTTGCCCGTGCCGCTTTCGCCGGTAATCAGCACCGAGGCGTCGGAGCGCGCAACCTGCTGCGCGAGCCGGACGACCGCCGCCATCGCCTCGTCGCGATAGATCAGCTCGCGGGTGTCGTCGGCGACCGCGGCGAGAACCGCCGCAATCAGCGCCGGATCGGGCGGCAGGGGTATGTATTCCTTGGCACCGGCATGAATCGCGGCGACCGCGGCGCGGGCGTCGGTGGCCACGCCGCATGCCGCGATCGGCACGTGGATGCGTTCGGCCTCGAGCCGGGCGATCAAATCGCGGATATCGAGCGCAACGTCGACCAGCATGAGGTCGGCGCCGCGACCCGAACGCAGCACCGCGAGCGCTTGGGCGATGTCCTCGGCATGAACGACGCTCGCGCCCTTCTCCATCGCGATCTTGCTCGCGGTGGTGAATTGTCCGTTGAGCGTTCCGACGATCAGGAGTCGCATGGCACTGCTCCATAGCCGCTGTCATTCCGGATCGGCTTCGCGCCGCGCCTCGCCGATCGATCGATCATGGAAACCGCCGGCGCCTTGCCGCTCGCGGATCCTCGCGCGATCGGTCGGCGCGGGCGTCCACGTTGATCGCCGCCGGCGCCCGCGCCCGGTCCGGAACGAAAGAAGGAAAACGGGACATCGTGCTCGGCCATCAGTTCTGCTCAGCCTTGATGATTTCGGTCATGGTCACGCCGAGTTTGTCCTCGACCAGCACCACTTCACCGCGAGCAACGAGGCGGTTGTTGACGTATATATCGATCGCCTCGCCGACCTTGCGGTCGAGTTCGATCACTTTTCCCGGGGCGAGCTTGAGCAGATCGCCGACCTCCATCTTCGCGCGGCCGAGCACCGCGGCGACCTTGACCGGCACGTCGAACACCGCTTCGAGGTCGGCGGCACCGTGGCTGACGGGTCCGCCGTCGTGGTCGGGCGCATGGGTGTCATCCGTTGCCCTGTTGGACCCCTCGAGCTCGGGCAGCGGCACCTCCTTGCTGTCATCGCTCATTGCTTTGATCTCCCGAATTCAAATCTCCGCCACGGGGTTTCAGCCGCCATCCGCCGGGGTCGCGCGTGCCGCCAGGTAGCGGGCCACCAGTTCGTCGATGGTCGCGCGCGTGGCCGCGGGATCGCGGATCACGCCGCCGTCGTTCCATTCGATGCGGCAATCGCCCGGCGCCATGCCGGCTTCGGCCTGTATGGTGAGACGTCCTTCGAAGCCGCAGGTCTGGGCGATATCCTCCAGCTTCTGCTTGGCCGCGTCATAGATGTCGGCTCCGACCCATATCGTGACCTGCGGCGTGCTGATCAGGTGACGGAAGCTTTCGCTTGCGAGCGCGGCCAGCTCGGCCAGCGGCTCGCGCGCGACCAGGGCCGATGCGAGCTTGGAGGCGACGGCGACGGCGACCTCCACCGCCTCGGATTCCAGGCGCGCCTCGATCGCTCCCAGCGCGCGCTCCAGCCTGTCAAAGGACGCGGCGATCACGGCGAGCGCGGAGGCGATGCGCTCGCTTGCTTCGCCGCGCGCCTGCTCCTGACCGGCGGCAAAGCCTTTGCGGTAGGCCTGCGACTCGGCATCGGCGCGCCGGCGCTCGTGCTCGACGATGGTGATGGTCGGGCTTTCGCCGGCGGCGAAATCCTCGTTGAAAAGGAATTTGGCCTTGGCCGTCATCGTCGTCCGTTCTCCGTCGGCCCGCGGCGATACGCGCGAACGCGTGAGGACCGGCATCGACCGGATCGAGGCGCGCGCGGGCCGGCGCCGGCCGCAGGCGACGCCCCTTGGCGCGGGTATGGTCGGGGGATGGTTCGAAATCCGGGCATCATCGCTTTCAGTAGATCAGCTCGTCGTCGCCGCGATTCTTGGAGATCAGGATCTCGCCCTTTGCGGCGAGATCCTTGGCGATGTTCACGAGCAGGGCTTGCGCTTCGTCGACGTCGCGCAGCCGGACCGGTCCCATGGCCTGCATGTCATCGGCAAGCATCTTGGCGGCACGCGTCGACATGTTGGAGAAGAAGAACTGGCGCACGGACTCGTTTGCACCTTTGAGGGCAACCGCGAGCTTGTCCTTGTCGATATTTCGCAACAGCGTCTGCGCCGACCCGGCGTCGAGCTTGGTGAGGTCATCGAAGGTAAACATCAGCGCCTTGATGCGCTCGGCCGATTCGCGATTTTCGGCTTCCAGTGCGGCTAGGAAGCGGGCTTCCGTCTGACGGTCGAAATTGTTGAAGATTTCCGCCATCACCTCATGCGCGTCGCGACGGCGGGTCTGCGACAGGTTGGACATGAACTCGGTGCGTAACGTCTGCTCGACGCGTTCGATCACCTCCTTCTGCACCGACTCCATGCGCAGCATCCGGTTGATGACGTCGAGCGAAAGGTCCTCGGGGAGAATGGCCAGTACGCGCGCGGCGTGTTCAGGCCGCAGCTTGGACAACACCACGGCGACGGTTTGCGGGTACTCGTTCTTGAGATAATTCGCCAGCACCTCTTCCTGCACATTGGCGAGCTTCTCCCACATATTGCGTCCGGCCGGACCACGGATCTCGTCCATGATGCTGTGCACGCGTTCCGGCGGAAGATATTGCTGCAGCAGCCGCTCGGTGGCGTCGTAGTTGCCAAGCAGCGCGCCCGAGGCCGACATCCGCGAAACGAACTCGAGCAAAAGATGCTCGACAGCGTCGGCTTCGATGGTGCCGAGCGACGACATCGCGATCGAAATCTCCCGCAATTCGTCGTCGTCGAGCAAATTGAAAAGCTTGCCGCCGTATTGTTCACCGAGCGCGAGCATCAGCACGGCGGCGCGCTCGGGCCCGGTCAGCTTGCGGCGTCCGAGGCCTGGCTGCGGTCTGCTGGCAAGCTCGGCCATCAATCCGCCGATTTGCTCGCGCACGGAGCTGGTACGGTTTTCGTTTTTCTCTGCGTAGGCCGACGGCATGGTCTAGGCTGCATCCTCGTGGAGCCATGAGCGAATGATCGCGACGGCTTCGTGGGGGTTCTTTTCCGCGAGCTCGCCCACCTTCTGAACCGACTGGGCGTGCACCTGGCCCTGCACCTTGGCGACGTCGATCATGGCTGAAGTTCGATTGGAGATGGCGACCGCCTCGTCCCCGCCGACGATGGAGATTTGCGCGCCGCCGGGCGAGGCGATGTTGCCGCCGGTGCCGGCTGCCACGGCAAGGCCGCCGGCCGCGGCGGCGGGTGCGGCGGCCGTCACCCCGAGCGCGCTGGCGACGCCCGCGGCGCCGGCCGCCGCGGCGGCGCGGGCGGCCGCCGTCTCGTCGGGCGTGATGATGCGCCGCACCAACGGCCTTACCACCAGCAGCAGCACGATGAGGCCGAGCACCGCCATCACGCCCTTCTCGGCCATCGCCATGACGTCGTCTTTGCTGAATTGCAGGAAGTCCATCCAGCCGGGCGGCGGGGCGGACGCTGCCGGCGGCTCGTCGGCGAATCGCAGGTTGACGACTTCGACCTGGTCGCCGCGTTTGGCGTCGAAACCGATCGCGGTGCGTACCAGGGCGGCGATGCGGTCGATTTCCTCCTTGGTCCTGGGTTTGTAGACGAGTTCGCCTTTCTCGTTCTTCGAATAAGTGCCGTCGACGAGCACGGCGGCGGAAATGCGGTTGACGCGGCCGGCCTCGATCACTTCGGTCTTCGTGGTGCGCGAGATTTCGTAATTGACGATCTCCTCGGTCTTGCGCGTCTGATCGCGGTTGACCGGGGTCGTGCCGGGTTGCGTATTGCCCGGCAGTTCGTTGCTTACCGACACCGGACCCTGGTTGCGACCGTCGAGGCTCGAGGTCTGCTCCTCCCGGGTCTGGCTGGAACGGACCACCCGCCCGTCGGGATCGAATTTGTCGGAGCTTTGCGTGATCCGGTTGACGTCGAAATCGGCGGTGATCTGGACGCGCGCGCGGCCCGCGCCGACCACCGAGGTGACGATCGCTTCAACCTCTTTCCGCAGCCTGTTCTCGAAAGCGACCTTGCGTTCGTCGGCGCTCAGGCCGGACAGGGCGTTTTCGTCCCCGGCACCGTCGGCCAACAGCTTGCCTGTTTCGTCCACGACCGACACACGTTCCGGTTTGAGGCCGCTCACGGCGGAAGCGACGAGATGGCGGATGGCGCGCACCTGGGAGGGGGCGAGCGAGCCGCGGACCTTGAGCACGATCGAAGCGGAAGCGTCGATCTTGTCGCGCGAGAAGAGCGGGCGATCAGGCAGCACGAGGTGCACGCGCGCGGCTTCCACTCGGTCGAGGCTGCGGATGGTGCGGGCGAGTTCGCCTTCGAGCGCGCGCAGGTGGTTGATGTTCTGGACGAAGGTGGTAGTGCCGAGGGCGTCCGATTTGTCGAAGATCTCGTAGCCGATGCCGCCGCCCTTGGGCAAACCGCTCTCGGCGAGCCTCATCCGCAATCGGGCCACCTGGTCCTTGGGGACGAGGATGATGGCGCCGTCGTTTTTGACCGAATAGGTGATCCCTTGCCGGTCGAGGTCCCTGATGATGGCGGCGGAATCGTCGAGCGCGAGGTCCGTGAACAGCGGCGCCATCTGCGGTGCCGTCATGCGGACCATCAGGAAGGCGAAAAATCCGATCAGCGCGAGCGTCACCGCCGCCATGGCGGACAGACGCGCCGCACCGAGCGTCTTCACGAAATCGATGAAACCCTGCACCTGTGAATACCCCGCGGGAACCCACGCTGCTGGCGCTCTCCCGGCAAGATTTGCCCATCTTATGGTTAGCGCGAGGTTAACCGGCTCCCTTTCCTCGGTTGGCGCGTGGATGCCTGCGCGCGAGGCGTCTTGGCGCACGATGACGGCGAGAGCACCGACCGCCGCGGCCGGCGCTCGCGCGGAGCATGGCGCGTGCGTTTACTGTCTGTATTGCTGGATGCGCGTCGTGCGCAGGCCCGCGAGGCCGTGTTGGTCGATCGAGTACTGCCAGGAAAGGAACTCTTCGACCGTCAGCGTGTAACGGGAACAGGCCTCTTCCAACGACAGCAGGCCGCCGCGCACCGCCGCCACGACCTCGGCCTTGCGCCGAATCACCCAGCGCTTGGTATTCGGCGGCGGCAGATCCGCGATCGTGAGAGGACTGCCATCCGGCCCGATGACGTATTTGACCCTCGGGCGATGGGGCTCAGTCATAGGCTTATACTCACAACGCTACTGACGGCGACGCTCGCAAAACTACCGGCCGCGACTTAAAATTTGCCTAAGCGAAGGATGACAAGCGAACCATGTTTGCCCTCTTTCTGCTAACCTTTTGGTTACGGATAGAGCCGGTGGCTGCCGATTGTGTCCGTGCGTCGTGGCAGAGAGCCGAGCCTGCGATAGGCTGGGAGTTCGCACAATCGAGGGGGTGAGCAGCGTGAAAAGGTTCCGCGCCGGCAGGGCAACGTGGCATGCCATCGCCCGCTACGCCGATCAGGTCATCGCCGTCGCCGTTGCCTATTTCATCTTCGCCAAGCTCGGATTGCGGCTCGCCTCGGTCAACCCGAGCGCGAGCCCGATCTGGGCGCCGAGCGGGATCGCCCTTGCCGCCGTTCTGCTCGGCGGCATCCGCATCTGGCCGGCCGTCTTTATCGCCGCTTTTGCCGCCAACATCACCACCGCCGGAACGCCGCTGACATCGATTTTGATTGCGGGCGGCAACACGCTCGCCGCGCTCATCGGCGCCTATCTGATCGGCCGGCTGTCGGGCGGGGTCGAGACTTTCGCCAGCCCGGCGCGGGTGGCGCGATTCGTGCTGGTGTGCGTTGGCCCGGCAGGCCTGACCAGCGCGAGCATCGGCGTCGTCACGCTGTGCCAGGCGGGCTTGGCCGACTGGGACAGGTTCATCCCGATCTTCGTCACGTGGTGGCTGGGCGATGCGGTCGGCGCGCTGGTGGTGGCGCCGGCGATCATATTGTGGGCGCGCGCCGGCCGCGCCGCCTTGCGGCGCGAGGCGCTTTCCGGTCTTGTCCCGACCGTCGCGTCGGCCGTGGCCGTCGGCCTGCTTGCCTTCAGCCCGCTTCTGCCGCGTTCCGAATATACGAGCCCGCTCGGTTTTCTCGCCATTCTGCCTCTGCTCTGGGCGGCGTTACGACGCGGGCCGCGCGAGACCGCGACGGCGAGCGTGATACTCACCGCCTTCGCCGTATGGGCCACGGTGGTGAATGCCGGGCCCTTCGCGCATTTCGGGATCAACGAAGCCTTCGTCATGCTGCTCACCTTCATGATCTGCATTTCGGTGCCGAGCCTCGTGCTTGCGGCGGACGTCGCGCTGCGGCGCCGCACCGAGCGCGATCTGCGCCGCACGCATGCGGATCTCGATCAGCGCGTGCGCGAACGCACCGCCGCGCTCGCCGACGCGAATATCCAGCTTCTCGAAGCGCAGCGCCTTGCCAATCTCGGCAGTTGGTCCTGGGACGTGCGACACAATCGCGTATCCTGGTCCGATCAGTTGTACGAGATCTACGGCAGGTCGCCCGGCGAATTCGGCGGCACGATCGAGGAATTCCTTTCCTTCATCCATCCCGACGACCGGGCCCGGGTGGAAGCCAAGATACAGGCGGCGCTCAAGGCCGGGCGGTCATTCAAGCACGAGGAGCGAATCGTCCGGCCTGACGGGGTGATCCGCTATTTGCAAAGCACCGGCGAGGTCGTGCGCGACGAACAGGGCGCGGCGGTCCGCATGCTCGGCATCTGTCTCGACGTCACCGAACGCAGGCAGGCTGAAAGCGCGCTGCGCGAGAGCGAACACAGTTATCAGCTCCTGCTCAAGAACGTGCGCGATTACGCCCTCTACATGCTCGATACCGAAGGCCGCGTGCGCAGCTGGAGCGACGGCGCGCAACGGCTCAAGGGTTATGCGGCGGAGGAGATCATCGGCCGGCATTTCAGCATCTTCATGCCCGAGGAGGCGCGCGCCGCCGGCATGCCGGAGGAGGCGATTCTGACCGCTGCCCGCGAAGGCCAGTTCGAGACGCAGTGCTGGCTGGTGCGCAAGGACGGCAGCCGCTTTTACGCCAATGTCGTGTTGGATGCGATCCGCAATGATGCCGGCGACCTGATCGGATTCACGAAGCTTGCGCGCGACATCACCGCGCAACACGAGCAACAGGTGGCGCTCGAGGAAGCGCGCGAACAGCTCGCACAGGCGCAGAAGATGGAGGCGCTTGGTCAGCTCACGGGCGGCATCGCGCATGATTTCAACAACCTGCTGATGATCGTTTCCGGCTATGCGCAGATCCTTCAGCGTAAACTCAAGAGCGCCAAGGATATTCAGGCGGTCGAAGCGATCCGCGCCGCGGCCGCGCGCGGCGAAAAGCTTACCCGGCAATTGCTTGCCTTTTCCCGCCGCCAGCAGTTGATGCCTGTGGTCGTCGATCTCCGCACGCAGATCGACTCGGTGCGCGACATGCTCGCGCCTTCCTTGCACGGCAATATCAATTTCATCTGCGACATCGAGGAGAAAATCTGGCCGGTGAAGGTCGATCTCGGCGAGCTCGAGCTCGCACTGGTCAACATCGCGGTCAACGCGCGCGACGCCATGCCCGACGGCGGCACCATCACGCTGCAGGCGCGCAATGTCGTGCTCAAGCGCGGTTCGGCGGCCGGGGATCTCGAGGGCGATTTCGTCGCGCTTGCCATCATCGACACGGGCTGCGGCATACCGCCGGAGATGATCGACCGTGTGTTCGAGCCGTTTTTCACCACCAAGCCGGTGGGCAAGGGCACCGGACTCGGCCTCTCCCAGGTGCACGGCTTTGCCATCCAATCGGGCGGCGCCGTCACGGTGTCGAGCGAAGTAGGCAAGGGGACGGTGGTGACGATCTATCTGCCGCGTTGCACGGCGCAACCGGCGGAAGATCACGAAGGCGCGACGCTGCGGCCCGAAAACGTGCAGGGAACGATCCTGCTGGTGGAAGACAGCCGGGAGGTCGCCGACGTGACCACGACCATGGTCGAACAGCTCGGCTATCGCGTCGTGCGGGCGGAAAATGCCAGCGAGGCGCTGCGTCATCTGCAGCAGGGCGTACAGGTCGATCTCGTGTTTTCGGACGTGGTGATGCCCGGCGCGATGAGCGGCATCTCGCTCGCCGAAACCTGCCGCGAACGCTTCCCCTCGCTGCCCGTGCTGCTCACCACGGGTTTCACCGACGCGGCGCAGGCGGTCGACGGCCGGTTCGATATCCTCCGCAAGCCGTTCGAACTTTCGGCGCTCGAGCGCGCGATCGAAACCGCGATCGGTCGCCACCGCGCCGAGGCGCGCGCCCGGGCCGGGTGAGGCTCAGCCCGAACGCACGATGCGCTTGATCTTGTCGATCGTGAAGTTCTGCCCGTTGATCGAAAGCACCGGGGGCGTCTGGGTAAGGTCCACCGAGTCGACGGTGCCCTGCACCTGGGTCGACACGGTCACCGGCTGCTGGTTGGCGTCGACGGCCGAAATGCTCATCGTGTAGGGTCCGCTCGGCCATATGCTGCCGTCATTGCCGCGTCCGTCCCAAGTGAATTGCTGATTGCCGGGATTGACGGCATAGGTCCCCGAGAACGCGGTGGCGCCGCGGGCGTCGCGGATGACGATGTTGGCGGTGGCGGGTTTGGACGGGTTGATCGTCCAGACGGCGCTGCCGTTCGCAAGCTGTGCGGTCGAGCCGTCGACCACGACGGTCTGGCCTACATAGTTGAGCAGGGCGGTTGCCTGCGCGCTCTGCTCCAGCGAGACCAGCGTGGCGAGCTGGTCGTTCGACTTCATCTGCTGTTCGACCTGTGCGAACTGCACCAGCTGCTGGGTGAACTGGTTGGTGTCGAGCGGATCCAGCGGATTCTGGTTCTTCAACTGCGTCGTCAGCAAGGTGAGGAAGGTAGTGAAATTGCTGGCGATCATCTGATTGTCGACCGCCGTGGAGACCGTGCCGGCCCCGCTCGCGCTCGTGACGCTGGATACTGCCGTCATGGCTGTCTGCCTCACACCCGGATATCGATGCCGCCGTCGCGCACGAAGAGTCGAAGGGGCAGGGGATCGGGCGGCGCGGTCCCGGCATCGTCCGTTGCGGACGGCGCCGCCCAGTTCGACGGTTGCTGCTGCTCGCCGCCTTGCTGGCGCAGCGAGAACTGCAGGCCGTTGTCGGTGGTCTTGAGACCCGCGTCCTGCAAGGCGCGCTGGAGCGCGGAAGCGTCGCTGCGCAGGAGATCGAGCGTCTCGGCCCTGTCGACCACGATATGCGAAGCGATGCGGCCGTCCCGATGCACGTCGAGCTTGACCTCGATGCGTCCGAGCTCGGGCGGATCGAGCCTGATCTCGAAGCGGTTCTTGCCGGCAAGGGCCTGGCCGGCGATCTCGACCGCGAGCGCGGTGAGCGGGACCGGGGCGGCCGGGGCCGCCGCGCCCGACGGCACGGGCGTGGCGGCGGCCGGCGTCGTCATCGCTGCGGTCTGAACCGAGGCGTTCAACGTCGCCGGCAGCATCGAGTCGACGCCGGTCGCCGTCGCCTTGCCCCCGTTGTCGAGCAGCTCCGCGGGAAGATCGATGCGCAGTTCGCGGCGTGCATTGGTCGCGAGGCCGGCATCGGCGCGGATGTCCGGCCTCGCCGGAAGGCCCGCCGCCGTCGGCGCCGACGTTGCGGACGTATCGGCCGCCGTGAGGCCGGCCGCGGGCGCAAGCTGCGCCGGGACCGGGTCGGGGTGGCCATCGGGCATTGCGTCCGCCGTCGGTCGGGAAGGAGCAAATCTCGCGAGCAGGGGGATGAGCGGCGCGGTGTTCGGCGCGCCGACCGCAACGGGGTCGCTACGAGGATCGATCGGCGGCAGGGCCGTCGGGTCGCTGGCCGGCATTGGGATCGCCGCGGGAACGGGCGGCCTCGCCTGGACGCTCGCGCCGAGGAGCGCGAGGACGGGGACGGGATGGGACTCGCCGTCGTCGGCGGTCATCGGTTCTTTCGGTTTCGCCTCCGACGCGGTCTTGGCGGCGTCGCCCGCGTCGGTCGCCGCGGTGGCGAGCACGCCGTTCGGCTGCACGGGGATCGTTGCGACGACGTCGTCCGCGTTTCCCGCGGCCGGCGCCGGTTCCGGCTGCGACTGCGATGGCGGCGGATCGAGTTGCGAGGCGGCCTCCTCCGCGCTCGCCGCCCGCGCGATGCCGGTGCTCTCGTTTATCGTTGTCGGCGCGCCCGGTTTCGCACTCGCCGGCGTCGCCTCGGAGGAGTCCTCCGGCACCGCCTGATCGGCCGCGGCCAGTTCGTCGAGCAGCGCCTCGAAGGGCGTCGCCGGATGATCATTGCGGCGGATTCCGCGCCCAGCCTGGGCATTGGCCTGGTGGCTGGCGGCGTGGATTTTGGCGTCGGAGGCAAGTTGCAGCACGGCACGGCTCCCTGATCTTCCCGCCGGTTCCTCGACCAGGTGCTGCTGCAAACCGCGGGCCACTCGGCCGCCTGGAAAACCCTTTTGGTACGCAATATCTTAGCCAGAGATCGCGGCGCGCTCCGCCGTGGTGCGGCAGAGATCGCCGGTTTCCCCGGCAAGATTTGCCCGTGTGTCGGCAGGTCGGAAGGGTGCGGACGCGCGTCGTTGCGCCGGCCTGCCTGCGGCCTATAGTAGGGGTCATCATGTCCGAGATCCTCGATCTGCCCGGCCGTCCGCGGGACATCCGTGTCGTCGTGGCGATGTCCGGCGGGGTTGATTCTTCCGTCACCGCGGCGCTGCTGAAGGCGGAAGGCTATGACGTGATCGGCGTCACGCTGCAGCTCTACGATCACGGCATGGCGGTGCATCGCAAGGGCGCCTGCTGCGCGGGGCAGGACATCTATGACGCGCGCGCGGTCGCCGAGCGCATCGGCATTCCCCATTACGTGCTCGACTATGAGAGCCGGTTCAAGGAGGCCGTGATCGACCGGTTCGCCGAGAGCTATATTCATGGCGAGACGCCCGTTCCCTGCGTCGACTGCAACACCGCGATCAAGTTCCACGATCTTCTGGCAACCGCGCGCGAGCTCGGCGCGGCGGTACTCGCCACCGGTCACTACGTCGCGTCACGCCGTCTGCCGTCGGGCGGGCGCGCGCTTTATCGCGCGCGCGACGAAGAGCGCGACCAGAGCTATTTCCTTTTCGCCACCACGCGCGCGCAGCTCGAGCTGCTGCGCTTCCCGCTCGGCGAGCGTACCAAAGCGGAGACGCGCGAACTCGCACGCCGGTTCGGTCTCGCGGTGGCCGAAAAGCACGACAGCCAGGACATCTGCTTCGTGCCGACCGGCCACTATGCCGACGTCATCGAACGCCTCAAGCCGGGCGCCGCCGAAGCCGGCGACATCGTCGATCTCGACGGCAAGGTGCTCGGTCGGCACGGCGGCATCATTCACTTCACGGTCGGCCAGCGGCGCGGCCTCAGGCTGGCGACCGGCACGCCGCTCTATGTGGTGCGGCTCGATGCCGAGCGCCGTCGCGTGGTCGTCGGCCCGCGGGAGGCGTTGCGCATGCGCCGGATCGTTCTGCGCGACGTGAACTGGATCGGCGATGGCACGCTCGACGCGGCGCTGGCGGATGATCGGCGCGAGGTCTTCGTCAAGGTGCGCTCGACGCGGCCCCCGCAAGCGGCGTGGCTGCGCCACGGGGCGCAGGGTTACGAGGTCGAACTCGTCGACGGCGAACACGGCGTATCGCCCGGCCAGGCCTGCGTCTTCTACGATGCGCCGCGCGGGCAGGCACGCGTGCTCGGCGGGGGTTTCATCAAGAGCACCGCGACCGCGCTCGAGGCCGCGCGCACCGGCCCCGAGACCGACACGGCGGCCGTGACCGCGAGCTGATCGCACGCGTGATGACCGCCGATCTCGACAGCGGCAGTATTGCGCGCGCCTATGCGCGATGGGCGCCGGTCTACGACGCGGTGTTCGGCCGGGTGTTCGACGTCGGCCGGCGCGCGGCGATCACCGCGGCCGAGGAAGCCTGCGGTCCGGCGGGCGGGCGCATCCTCGATGTCGGCGTCGGTACCGGTCTGTCGCTCCCCGCCTATGCGCCGCGCAATGTCGTCGTCGGCGTCGATCTTTCCGAACCGATGTTGCGCAAGGCGGTGAGCCGGGTGCGCACGCTCGCTCTGCGCCATGTTGCCGTTCTGGCCGTGATGGACGCCGAGCGTCTGGCTCTTCCGGACGAAAGCTTCGATGCGGTGGTGGCGCAATATGTTATCACCGCCGTGCCCCATCCGCAGGCGGCGCTTGACGAGTTTGCGCGCGTGACGCGGCCGGGCGGCGAGATCGTTCTGGTCAATCACATCGGCGCCGAGGCGGGACCGCGCAAACTGTTCGAACAATGCCTGGCGCCGCTCGCGCGCAGGCTCGGCTGGCGGCCTGAGTTCCGTTACGCGACGCTCCTTGCCTGGGCCGAGCGTCACGGCGGCGTGCGCCTGATCGAGCGCCGTGCTATGCCGCCGTTCGGCCATTTCTCGCTCATTCGTTTCCGCCGGCTGCACCGCGCGCCGTGACGGGGGAACCCCGCGATGCGGCCGTTCGTCGACTCGCCGCGGGAGGATTGGGTCATGCCGCGGGTGCTGGTCGCGGCCATAATGACGTCCCCCGCAACCGAGGCGCGCGCGACGATCGCAAGCGGCGTGCTTGCTTGACAGGCTTTGCCGGGGCTTCCTATATGCGCGCGGTCCGGCCGCGCGCCGGTGCACGGTGGCGGGGTAGCTCAGCTGGTTAGAGCAGCGGAATCATAATCCGGAGGTCGGGGGTTCGAGTCCCTCCCCCGCTACCAGACCGCGTCTTGCCCGGCCTGTCTGCGGTGCTTTCCGCCATTTCTGTCGCAGGACCTCTGTCGCCGGACGCTCGCCGGTGATCAAGGGCGTGGTCCGAGGAGAGCCGGTTCGGGCCGGAGGCCATCGGTGCCGTCATTTGCGCGACGCCGCGCGAGGGACGACTTCCCCCGTCATCGCGAGGCGGCGTCTTCATCGTCATCGCGAGGAGCCGCGCAAGCGGCGACGTGACTGACCGCCGTCATTGCGAGGCGGCGCGAGCCGCCGAAGCAATCCAGTCTCTGTCTTGCCACAGGCCGGACGCCCGCATTCGTGGCGCTGCCGTTTCTGGATTGCTTCGCCCTCGCTTCGCTCGGGCTCGCAATGACGGGGAATGGCGCTCGGGCTCGCAATGACGGGGAATGTGACCCGTCATTGCGA
>JADGGK010000057.1 GCA_019689975.1 Pseudolabrys sp. | reverse complement strand
CTAGCCGTGGAGCCTCAGGACGTTGTCCTCGGTCAGACGGGGTCTGCCGATCGGCGTTTGGGCTTTGAGGCTACCATGCGGCCGATGCCGGTTGCAGCGATGTAGCCAATGCGGCAGTTCGGCGGCACGATCATCGGAATGGAGGTAGGCTTTGTAGTAGGCCCATTCGGGTAATACGGTCTGCACGAAGCACTCGGCCTTTCCGTTGGTCTTCGGCGTATAGGGCCTGGTGCGCAGATGCTTTATCCTGAGCATCCGCAGCGCCTTGGCATAACGGAAGGATCGGAAGCTCGAGCCATTGTCGGTCATGACGCGCTCGACCTTGACGCCGTGCGCGCGGAAGAAGCGGAGCACGTTGAAGAGAAAGCGCAGGCAGGACCGGCGTTTCTAATCCGGTAGAATCTCCGAGTAGGCCACCCCCAAGTGATCGTCGATGGCAAGGTGCAGATACTCCCAGCCGATCCCGCGGCCGTTCTCTGCCCCTTGCGATCACCGGTGATGCGATGGCCCAGGCCGTTGAAGCGACCGAGTTTTTTGTGGATGTGGATGAGTTCGCCGGGATGTTCGCGCTCATAGCGGCGCACCGGTTCGGCAGGCTCCAAGGCGCTGAGTTTGTTCAAGCCCCGTCGCTTGAGGATGCGGCTGACGGTTGCTGGCGAGAGAGCCGGTTCGGCCGCGTTCTGCTTGCCGGTGTAGCGCTGCCTGCGCAAAGCGTCGACCGCGGCGCATGTGGCGGCGAAAGTTTGGACTGGCGATGAAAGAGACCGACAGGAGCGGTCGTGCGAGCCGTTGCTGCCTCCTGCGCGGAAGCGCTCGACCCATTTGGCCACTGTCTTCGGCCTAGTGTTGAACTGGCGTGCGGCAGCGGCCTTGCTCAGTCCGCCATCCACCACGGCACGAACCATAGCCTCTCGACCTTTTGGCGTCAGGTGCCAATTCTTGTGAGTGTCCATTCGGTTCTCCGCGAATCGCTTCTGTTTGGCGACATAAGCGTTCCCAGTCCGCACCGAATGGACAAACTCGTGAATGCTCACATCAGCGCTCGCGCCTGACGGCACTTTCATGCCAGCGCCGCAACATCAGATACGAAAGCCCCGAGAGCAGAAAGAAAATGATGATGCCGGCAGCCGACAAAAGCAGGAGGGCCGCAAACATGCGCGGTATGTTCAGCCGATAGCCGGATTCGGCGATGCGATAGGCAAGCCCCGACCCCGCGCCGGCCGAGCCGGCAGCGATCTCCGCCACCACGGCGCCGATCAGCGACAGGCCGCCGGCAATGCGCAGACCGGCGAGAATCTGCGGCAAAGCCGCCGGCAGTTTCAGGCTCCACAGAAGCTGACGGCGCGAAGCCTTGTAGAGCTCGAACAGGGCGACGAGATTGTGATCGACCGAATTGAGCCCGAGCGTCGTATTGGCGAGCACGGGGAAAAAGGCGACGATCCAGGCACAGACGAGCACGGCGACCTGTTGCGGCAGATAGACCAGGAGCAAGGGCGCAATGGCGACGATCGGCGTCACCTGCAGGGCGACCGCATAAGGGTAAAACGCATGGCCAAGCGGCCGCCATTGATGAAAGACAATGGCGAGCGCGATCCCGCCTGTGGCTGCCAGGACAAATCCTTCGCAGGTGGTGGCGAGCGTCACGGCCAGTGACCCGAACAGCAGGCGTCCGTCGGCGACAAGCGTTGCCAGCACCATGCCCGGTGACGGCAAAACGTAGGGCGGAATGCCGTTGATCCGCACGACCGCCTCCCAAAGTCCGATACCGACGAAGAAAACCGCGGCGGGAAGCGCCGCACGCCAGATCCGCTCGGTCATGCGTCAATCGCCCCGCTCATTGCCTTTTCCAGCGCTTCCGAGACCCTGCGGCAATAGCCGGCATAATCCGCGGAGGTTCGAAACCGCTCGTCGCGCGGATAGGGCGCGTCGATTGCGAGCTCGGCACATACACGGCCCGGGCGCGGCGTCATCAACACGATGCGCTGCGAGAGATAGACCGACTCGAAGACGGAATGGGTGACAAAAATCACGGTACGCCCGAGCATGTGCCAGAGCGCCAGAAGATCATTGTTGAGCTTGAAACGGGTGATTTCGTCGAGTGCGGCAAAGGGCTCATCCATCAGCAGTAGCCGCGGGTCGGTGACCAGCGCTCGCGCGATCGACACGCGCATCTTCATGCCGCCCGACAGTTCGCGCGGATAGGCGCGGGCAAAATCGGAAAGCCCGACGCTGGTCAGCGCCTTCCGGACGGCCTCGCTCGCCCGCTTGTCATCGACGCCGGCAAGATCCAGGGGAAGGCGGACATTCCGCTCTACGGTTGCCCAAGGCATCAAGGTGGGTTCCTGAAACACAAATCCGACATCGCCGGTCTTGTGCTTCCGATCCACCCATTCCACGCTGCCCTCGGACGCTCGGGCGAGGCCGGCGATGATGCGCAATACGGTCGACTTGCCGCAGCCGGAGGGACCGAGCAACGAAACGAACTCGCCCTCGCGGATGGACAGATCGACGCCGCGCAAGGCCACCGTACCGTTGTCGAAGGTCTTGCCGACCCCACGTAGCGTGAGGATCGCGGAAGCAGGCCCAGTCATCTCGGCCGAAGATCCACGCCGACGCCTTTATCGACGAATTGCAGCGTATAGGCGCGCCTGTAATCGAGCGATCCGTCCACCACGCCGGCGCGCACCATCGTTTCGAAGAAACTCCTCATGCGCGCATCCGTCATCGCCCCGATTCCGAGCGTTATGGCGTCGCCCGAATCGACAATTCCATATTGCTTCATCTTGGCGATCGAATATGCCAGCAGCGCGTCGGTCATTTCGGGATTTTGCTTCTTGATAAGATCGTTGCCGGGGCGGCTGTCGCCATAGAGATAATGATACCAACCAATGGCCGATGCATCGACGAAACGCTGAACCAAATCCGGTCGTTTCTTCACCAGTTCAAGCCTCGTCTCGATCAATGTCGAATAGGCGCTGAATCCGTAATCGGCGAGCAGAAAGATTTTCGGCTTGAAGTGCGCCTGCTGCTCGATCGCGAACGGCTCCGACGTGACGTAGCCTTGCATCGCCGAGTTCCTGTCGGCGAGGAAGGGTTGCGGATTGAACGTGTAGGGCTTCACTCTGGCCTCGTCGAAACCGTAATCGGCCTTGAGCCACTGGAAATAAGTCGCCATGCCCTCCTTGGAAACGAACAGCGTGCGCGTCTTAAGATCGTCAAATTTCTTCACGTCGGGATGTGCGATGAGCACCTGAGGGTCTTTTTGGAAGCTGGCCGCCACCACAATGGTAGGAATATCATGCGCTACCGCGTCAAACGATTGGAGCGTGTTGGCGCTCATGAAAAAATCGATCTTGCCGACCGGCAGGAGGATGCGGTTGTTTACGTTGGGGCCGCCGGGAACGATGGTGACGTCGAGGCCGTACCTCCGGTAAGTGCCGTCCGCGAGTGCCTGATAGAAGCCGCCGTGCTCGGCCTCCGCCACCCAGTTGGTGCCGAAACGGACCTTCTCGAGCGGCTGGGCCTGAGCGAACGACAGACCCACGGCCAGAACCGATAGCAGCACGCCAAATCGTTTCATCTTGCTACTTTGTCATCGCCGAGGCGATGCGGGCAAGCCGTTTTGCGCCGCGTTGAACCTTTTTGTTGCCCCAGGACACACATCGGTGCACGGCAGGAT
Organism: Pseudolabrys sp.; assembly: GCA_019689975.1. Classification (GTDB taxonomy): domain Bacteria; phylum Pseudomonadota; class Alphaproteobacteria; order Rhizobiales; family Xanthobacteraceae; genus Pseudolabrys. The sequence continues at coordinate 14,846 of JADGGK010000057.1, read as the reverse complement.
CACTTCCCCGGTGTCGAGAGGGACGCAGGACGTTCCCTCCGCGATTTCGCAAGCAGCGATCGGCGTCAGCCCCCCGTCCATCCCGCGCCGATCCTGAAGGTCCGTCCCGGCCAGTCCCCGGCCGGGCGGACCGCTTTCCGTCGCCGGCTGCAGAGGCTGCGACGAGCAAAAGCTTGCCTTGACACGCTTGATTTGCATTGATGGACGTCACGCAACCGTCGGCGATCGATGCACGCCGGCAGAAAAAAATGTCAGGGAGGATTTTCCGTCATGCAGCCCATCAAAGCATTCCTTGTGCTGGTCGGCGCGATCATCCTGCCGCTCACGCCGGCGGCAGCGCAGATCGAGATCAAATTCGGCCACGTCGGCGAGCCTGGTTCGTTGTTCGAAATGAGCGCGCAGGAGTTCGCCAAGCGCGCCAACGCAAAGCTCGGCGACAAGGCCAAGGTCGTGGTCTACGGTTCGAGCCAGCTCGGCGGCGATTCCGAGCTGATGAAGAAATTGAAACTCGGCACGGTCGACCTCGCGCTGCCGTCAACCGTGATGTCGTCATATGTTCCGGGTTTCGGCGTGTTCGAGATGCCGTATTTGGTCAAGGACCGTGCCCATATGGCTCGCATCCGCGACCAGATCGTCGTCCCGATCCTGGTTCCGGAAGCCGAGAAAGCCGGTTATCACGTCATCGGCGTCTGGGAGAACGGATTTCGCCACATCACCAACAACAAGCGTCCGATCGTCAAACCGGCGGATCTGCAGGGCATCAAGCTGCGGGTCCCCCAAGGCGTTTGGCGGGTCAAGATGTTCCAGGCCTATGGGGCCAATCCGACACCTCTCGGATTCTCAGAAGTGTTTGTGGCACTGCAGACCGGCGCCATGGACGGCCAGGAGAACCCGTTGGCGCAAATCTACTCCGGCCATTTCCAGGAAGTGCAGAAATACCTGTCGCTGACCGGACACGTCTATACGCCCGCCTATGTCGTAGCGGGAGCAAGCTGGTCGCGGCTGCCCGCCGAGGTGAGAACGATTCTCGCCGACACGGCCAAGGAGATGCAACCGGTCGTCTATGCGATGGCGGCCGAGCTCGACCGGACTTTGCTGGAAAAGATCAAGGCGTCGCAGGGAATTGCCGTGAACGAGGCCGACAAGGACGCTTTCATCAAGGCGAGCAAGCCGATTTACGACGAGTTCTCGCGCGAGGTACCGGAAGGCCGGATGCTGATCGACAAGGCGCTTGCCCTCGGCAGCGCCTCGTAATGTGACGCGGCGACGGGCGAGCCGGCCGGCGATCACTGGCTCCGTGCTTATGCCGGGAAGCGGGGGGATTGTTCCTTGAATTTGGCGGTCGTGCGTGACGCATACCAGCGCTTCCTTGAAGCGATCGTTCTCGCGCTGATGGTTCTACTGACCCTGCTGGTCATCGCCGGCGCCGCTTTTCGTTACGCCGGCACCGCCCTCTCCTGGTATGACGAAACCGCCTCTATCGGCCTGGTCTGGCTCACTTACTACGGCTCCGCGCTCGCGGCTTTGCGCGGTGCTCATATCGGCGTGCCCGGCCTCGTCAATGCCATGCCGCCGCGCCTGCGTCTTGCCGCGGTCATGATAGCCGAAACGGTCGTGATCCTATTTTTTGCGCTGCTTGCGATCTACGGAATCAAAGTCCTGATCGTTCTGCAAGGCGAGCATATGATCACACTTCCCAAGGTGCCGACACAGCTTACCCAGTCCGTCATTCCGATCGGCGCGGTGCTGTTTATTCTTGCCGAGCTGCTGCGCCTGCCTGACGTCTTGCGTGCGGCGCGGGGAGCCGGATTTGTCGACGCCGAGACCATCGAGGCAAGGGCACATGGCGCGCCCGACCAAAGCGCGGGAGCGCCACGATGACGATCGCTCTCATGCTCGCGGGTATGGTGGCGCTGGCGATACTAAACGTGCCCATCGCGATAGCACTCGGGTTCGTCGCCATGGCGGCGATCGTTCTGGTCCAGGGCCCCGACATGCTGCCCAACCTGGCACTGGAGATGTTCAACGGGGCGTCAAGCTTTCCGCTGCTGGCGATACCGCTGTTCATTCTGTCGGGCGCCATCATGAACGCGTCGTCGATCTCGCGGAGGCTGATCGCCTTCGCCTCCGCTTTGGTTGGCTTCATCCGTGGCGGGCTGTCAATGGTCTCGATCGGCACGTCCGTGTTCTTTGCAGAGATCTCCGGTTCCGCCGTCGCCGATGTTGCAGCGCTCGGTACCATCCTCATTCCGGCCATGAAGAGCCGTGGCTATTCCAAGGAGGTGGCCGCGGCGACCATGTCGTCGGCGGCAAGCCTTGCCATCATCATCCCGCCGTCGATCCCAATGATTCTCTACGCCGTGATGGCGCAGACTTCCGTGGTCAAGCTATTCGTTGCGGGAATCGTGCCCGGCCTCCTCGGCGCACTGGCCATGGCGGGCGCCGCCTACTACCACGCCGCGAAATACGGATTCCCGCGCGAGCAGGCGTTCCGCCTCGCGGAAGTCTGGCGCACCTTCAAGGAGGCGCTGTGGGCCTTCGTCCTGCCGATCGCCATCCTCGGCAGCATATTCGGCGGCATCGTGACTGCGACCGAAGGTGCGGGGATGGCCGTGGCCGCCGCCACTGTCGTCGGGGGACTCATTTATCGTGATCTCGATTGGCGGGAATTGCGCAAAGCGTGCATCGAAGGCGGCATTCAGACCGCGGTCGTCATGCTTCTGGTCGCCGCCTCGGCCTTGATCGGCACGTTCCTAACGGAAGCGCAGCTGCCGCAGGCACTCGGTGGCGCAATCACCCGGATTACCGAGAACAAATACGTCGTCCTTCTGCTTCTCAACATCGCCTTTCTGATTCTCGGCATGTTTCTTCATTCCGCTGCCGCAATCATTTTGGTCATTCCGATCGTCATGCCGATGGTCAGCGCGGTCGGTATCGACCCGATACATTTCGGCCTCGTGGTCACCCTTAATCTCGCGATTGGGCAGCAGACGCCTCCCGTGGCAAGCGTGCTGATGACTGCCTGCGCCATCGCCAAGTCCGACATCTGGGACACGACCAGGGTCAACATCCCCTATATTGTTGCGCTGCTCGTGGTGCTGTTTCTGTGCACCTATGTCCCAGCAATCCCCCTCGGGCTGGTGCATTTGTTCTATGGCTGAAGGCTCATGGCCAATACTTGTGCTGCGTGCAGTGCCCGGCGTCCGGTCCCGTCATGAATCTGATGCCGGCAGGACGTGCCGTCGGCGATGATCAATACGTCACCGGACGCCCTGCGCACGGCCGGAAGGAGCGCGAGTTCCCCCATCTTCAGTGAGATTTCCGCCGTCTCCGCATCGTAGCCGAAAGCGCCCGCCATGCCGCAGCAGCCCGACTCGATCGTCTCGACCGAGAGGTCGGGGATGAGCCGCAACGCGTTTTTTACCGAATCCATGAGATCGAACGCCTTCTGATGACAATGGCCATGCAACAGCGCTCGGCGCGGCAGCGGCCGCAACGGGAGGCCAAGGCGTCCTTGCCTCTGCTCGCTCACGATGAATTCCTCGAACAACACGGCGCTCGCGGCAAGCGCGTCGACCGTTTCGCCCTTTTTCAGGGCCGGCAGCTCGTCGCGAAATGTCAGCAAGCAACTCGGCTCGAGGCCGACCACCGGCATGCCCCGCTTGAGATAGGGGGCAAGCGCATCCAGTGTACGCTGCATTTCGGCTTTGGCCTCATCGACCAATCCGACCGACAGGAACGTGCGGCCGCAGCAGAGCGGGCGCTTCAGATGGTCGCGTGGAAAAGGCGCGTGGACGCGATAGCCGCCCGCAACAAGCACCGCGAGAGCGGATTCGAGGTTTTCGCGCTCGAAATAGCGGTTGAACGTATCGGCGAAGAGGACGACCTCACGCGACGAGTCGGCACGCGACGGGCCATCGTAACGCCAGTCCGACCGATCGCGATAAATGTCGGCACGCCATCTCGGCAGCGGCCGCCGCGCCGAGAAGCCGAGGAGAAGCTCGCCTGCGCGACGCAGCGCCGCGCTGCGGTTGCGCAGATTGAACAGCCGGTAGTGCCGCGCGACCATGGGCGCATAGCGAGGCAGATAACCGACCAGCCTCTCACGCAAAGACAAACTGTTTTTGTTCGCGCGTGCGGCCAAGACCTCGATCTTCATCCGCGCCATGTCGACGCCGGTCGGGCATTCGCGTCGGCAAGCCTTGCACGAGACACAGAGCTTCAACGTTTCCGCCATAAGGTCGGAGGTAAGCGCGTCCGGCCCTAGTTGACCGGTGATCGCGAGCCTGAGCGTATTGGCGCGTCCGCGCGTGACGTCCCGCTCGTCGCGGGTGACGCGATAGCTTGGGCACATGACCCCGCCGGCAAGCTTGCGGCAGGCGCCGTTGTTGTTGCACATTTCGACCGCGCCCTGAAACCCGCCGCCCGCGCCCGGAAAGGCCGACCAGTCGAGTCGCGTCTCGATCGCCACGCCGCGATATCCCGGCGCGTAGCGGAACAGGTTGCGATCATCGAACCTGGGCGGCCGCACCACCTTGCCGGGGTTGAACAAGCCGTTTGGATCGAAGCGGTCTTTGACTTCCTCGAACGCGCGCGCAAGACGCGAGCCAAACATCGGCTCATTGAACTCCGAACGCACAAGCCCGTCGCCGTGCTCGCCGGAGTGAGACCCCTTGTATTCGCGTACCATCGCGAAGGCCTCCTCGGCGATCGCGCGCATGGCCTTCACGTCCTTCTCGAGGCGCAGGTTGAGTATCGGCCGCACATGGAGACAGCCGGCGCCTGCGTGCGCGTACCATGTGCCGCGGGTGCCGTGTTTTTCGAATATCGCCGTGAGTCGGGCCGTGTATTCGGCGAGGTGTTCGAGCGGCACCGCGCAATCCTCGACGAAAGAGACCGGTTTTCCCTCCTCCTTCATCGACATCATGATGTTGAGGCCGGCCGTTCGCAGGTCGGCGATTGCCGTCTGCAGCTCCTGATCCAGGACTTCGACGACGCCGCCCCATTTGGCGCCGCCATTCTCCCAGGAAAAACCAAGGTCGCCGACCAGCTCCTTGAGTTGCCGCAAAAGCCGCAGGTTCGCTTCTTGGTCGTCCTCGCCGAACTCGACTAGAAGGACCGCCTCCGGTGTCTCCCGCACGAACCTTGCGAGAGTCGGATGAAATAGCGGAATACCGCGCGCGAGCTCAATCATCGTCCGGTCGATCAGTTCGACCGCAATAGGCGTCAGCCGGACGATATGACGGACCGAGTTCATCGCTTCGTAGAAACTGCCGAAATGAACAGCTCCGACGACGCGACGCGGCATCAGCGGCGACAGTTTCAATTCGATGCGGGTCGAGAAGGCCAGCGTGCCTTCGGAGCCGACCAGAAGATGCGCAAGATTGATGTTGTTCTTTCCGGGGACGAGCGCATCAAGGTTATAGCCGCCGACCCGACGTTGCAGCTTAGGAAAACGCGCGGCGATCTCGTCGGCCTCGCGGGCCCCGATACCGAGCAGATCTGCGACAAGCGGCCGCAGCGGGGACGGCACGTCGTCGATGTGGCCGCCGATCGGGCCAAAATGCGCCAACTTGCCGTCGGCGAGGAGCGCGTCGATGGAGAGCACGTTGTCGCGCATGGTGCCGTAGCGCATCGACCGACTGCCGCAGGAATTGTTGCCCGCCATGCCGCCGATGGTCGCGCGCGAGGCGGTTGAGATGTCCACCGGGAACCAAAGCCCGTGCGGCTTGAGCTGACGATTGAGTTCGTCGAGCACGATACCGGGTTCGACCGTGCAACGCGCGTTCTTGGCGTCGAATTCGAGAATACGGGTGAGGTATTTCGAGCAGTCGATGACGAGGGCCTCGCCCACCGTCTGACCTGCCTGCGACGTTCCGCCGCCGCGCGCCAATATTTTGACGCCTTCGGCGCGCGCCAGGGCGATCGCTTTTTCGGCCTCTTCGACCGTGCGCGGAGCAACCACGCCGATCGGCATTACCTGGTAATGCGAGGCGTCGGTGGCGTAACGGCCGCGGCTGAAGCGGTCAAACCAGACATCCCCGCTCAGTTCCGCCCTCAGCCGACGCTCCAAGCCGGGCATGACCACCGTCACGGTTTTTATCCCTCCTCGGCTCTTTCGGCCGCGGCGTGCCCCCTAGGCGCATTCAGTGAGCCGCTGGGGCGCAAAACCGCTTGACCGGAATGTTGCATTCATAGTTCAACGCCACAAGCGCCGCCCCTTGGCCGGGACTTCGCCCTGGTACGGTGCGCGAACTGGCTGCAAAGCCGCGTCTAGGAGCTTCATTCGATGGTCAAGAATTCCTCGCGCCCGATCGGGCGTCACTTCCTGCATATTCCGGGCCCCACGCCGATCCCCGACCGCATCCTGCGGGCCATGGATACGCCTATCATCGACCACCGCGGCCCCGAATTCGCGCGGCTCGCCAAGCGTTGTCTCGAAGGCATCAAGACCATCTTCAAGACCACCAACCCGGTCATCATCTACACGGCCACGGGTACCGGCGCCTGGGAAGCGGCTCTCGTCAATACGCTGTCCCCCGGCGACAAGGTTTTGATGGTGGAGACGGGCCAATTCGCCACGCTGTGGAAGGTGATGGCCGAGAGACTTGGCCTGCAGCCTGAATTCCTCAAGACCGATTGGCGTACCGGCGTCGATCCGGCCGCGATCGAAGCGCGACTGCGCGACGATAAGGCGAAGGAGATCAAGGCCGTGTGCTTCCTTCACAACGAGACCTCGACCGGCTGCCTGTCGCCCGTCGCCGAAGTGCGCAAGGCGATGGACAATGCAGGCCATCCCGCGCTGCTGATGGTCGACACTATTTCGTCTCTCGCGTCGACGGACTATCGGCATGATGAATGGGGGGTCGACGTGACCATCGGTGGTGCCCAGAAAGGCCTGATGCTGCCGCCCGGCATGTCCTTCAACGCCGTCAGCGACAAAGCGCTCGCCGCGAGCAAGACCGCGCGGCTGCCGAAATCGTTCTGGTCGTGGGACGATATGCTCGCGATGAACAAAGTGGGTTTTTTCCCCTATACGCCGGCGACGCAGATGTTGCAGGGGCTCGCGGTGTCGATTGACATGCTGCACGAAGAAGGTCTCGACAATGTGTTTGCGCGCCATCACCGGCTCGCCGAGGCAACGCGGCGGGCCGTGCGCGCCTGGGGTCTCGAGATCATCTGCAAGGATCCGAAGTACTATTCCCCGACCATAACCGCGGTGCTGACCCCGGAGGGTGTTGACGCCGACGCATTCCGCGCATTGGCGCTCGATACCTTCAATATATCCTTCGGCGCGAGCTTCGGTCGCTTCACGGGCAAGATGTTTCGCATCGGTCACCTCGGCGACATCAACGATGCGATGTTGCTCGGTGCGCTGTCGGCGACGGAAATGGCTTTTTCTCTCGCCGGCGTACCCCACAAGAAGGGCGGCGTGCAAGCGGCGATGGACTATCTCGTCAGCGCGCATGGCGGCACCGTCAAGCAGGCGGCGGAATAGCTTCGCGGCCTCGGCAAAGGATCGCCCGCCCGATTTGGTGAGCAGACGTGAACACGCCTACGCGGCCTTGACCCATTCGTTCGCCCGTGAGACGCGGCCGACGAAATCCGAGATTATCTCAAGCGTCTTCTCGGGTGCCTCGCGCTGCGGTGAATGGCGTACTCCGGGGAGGAGTGCGACTTCGACAGGGCAGTAGCATTCGCGTTCGGCTGTCTCGATCTGCCTCATCGTTCCGTACTGGTCGTCTTCCCCTTGAACGATCAGGATCGGCACACGAATATAGGCCAGGAACTCGGTGATATCCCACTGACGGAAGCGAGGATCGAGCCAGGCGTCGTTCCAGCCGCGGAACGCGTTGTCCACATCCGCATGCCAGCGCGCAAGACGCTCGCGCAGGTCGCCGTGCTCATAGGCCGTTCGCGCTTCGGCGATCGAGGCAATACCCCGGTCTTCGACGAAAAAATGCGGCGCGATCAGGACCAGACCACCGACACGATGGTCCTGATGCGAACCCGCATAAATCGCGGCGATCGAGGCCCCGTCGCTGTGGCCGAGGAGAAGCCCTTGGCGAAAACCGATCGCGTCGAGTAATCGCGGCAGCACCTCGCGCGCCTCGTCATGCATATAGCTCAAGGGTCGCGGCAAGCCGACGGGGCTCGAACGACCATAGCCTGCGCGCGAGTAGAGAAAAACACCGCATGCCGTCGCCTTTGCGAGTTGCTCGGGAAAATCATTCCACAGACCGACGCACCCGAGGCCCTCGTGCAACAGCACCAGCGTCGGCGCCACCTCGGGCCGCGGACCGACCATGCGAAACTCTAGATTCTGGTCGTTGATGCGCAGAAAGCCGGAATCAGCGATGGCCATGGCGAAGGCTATGCGTTCTCCTCTGCCCGAAGCTTGAAGCGCTGGATCTTGCCAGTGGCAGTTTTCGGCAGTTCGTTGCGGAATTCGATCCAGCGCGGGTATTTGTAAGGAGCAAGTCTCGATTTCACGTGTTCCTGCAGCACGCGAACGAGCGCTTCGCTCGCTTTTTCAGGGCTCTTCAGAACGACGAAAGCCTTCGGCTTGATCAGCCTCTGTTCATCGTGCCAGCCCACCACGGCCGCCTCCAGCACGTCGGGATGCGACGACAAGGCCGCTTCCACCTCAAAGGGCGAGACGTACATTCCCGAGACCTTCAACATGTCGTCGGCGCGGCCGCAACAGACATAGTAGCCTTCCTCGTCCTGGATATATTTGTCGCCCGACCGGGTCCATTCACCTTGAAAGGTCGCGCGCGATTTTTCTCGATTGTTCCAATACATGATCGCGCTGGTCGGTCCACGCACGTAAAGCTCTCCCATCTCGCCCGGCTTGACCGGGTGACCATCTTCTCCGACGAGCTTGATCTCGTAACCCGGCACGGGCTTGCCTGTCGTGCCGTATTTGGTCGCGCCGGGCGCATTGGTGAGATAAATGTGCAGCATCTCGGTCGTACCGAGGCCGTCGGAAATCTCGACGCCGTAACGTTCCTTCCAACGTTTCGCAATCTCTTCCGGAAGCGCCTCCCCCGCTGAAATACAGCGACGCAGTCTCATCTCTTCTCTTTTGGGTGCGTTGGGATTCGCCAGAAAAGCAGCGTAGAACGTCGGCACCGCGAAGAACATCGTGACCGGATATCGCCGAAGCAGTGCCGCAACACCCTCCGGCGTCGGCCGTTCCGGATTGAGCACGACCGTGGCTCCCGCCATCAAGGGGAAAGTCAGGGCATTGCCAAGGCCGTAGGCGAAAAAAAGCTTTGCCACGGAATAAACGGTGTCGTTTTCGCGCATGCCCGCGATCGGCGTGCCGTAGAGATCGGCGGTGAGCTTCAGACTCGCATGTACATGGACGGCGCCTTTTGGCTTTCCCGTAGAGCCGGACGTGTAGAGCCAGAACGCCATGTCGTCGCACGTTGTCCTGGCAACATGATCGTCAGGCTTGTTCGCCTCAACCACCTCCTCGAACAGTCGGTGGTCGTGGGAATTCTCCCCCGCGACCACCACATGCTCGAGATCGGGGCTTTCCTTTACCAACCGTGCAAACCGCGGGAACAGCGCCTCCGATACAATCAAGCATTTGGCTCGGCTGTCCTCGAGCATGAATCGGTAGTCGTCCTCGGTCAGTAACGTATTCACCGGCACCGCGATGATGCCGGATTTCAGGCAAGCAAGAAATGCGACCGGCCAGTCGACCGTGTCGAGCATGGCCATCAGCACGCGTTCCTCGCGCCTGAGGCCAAGGCCGCGCAGACCGGCGGCAAAACGCGCGACACGTTCAGCGAGTTCACCATAAGTGAGGGTGCGCCGGCCATCGTCATAAGCAAGCTTGTTGCCGCGACCGGCCCGGAGATTGGCCGACAGAACGTCGGCCGCGAAGTTGTAATTGCGTGGGACCTCGCCCATTCGGCCAGCCGTAGGCGCAGGATCCGCATGCGCTTCCGCGACAGCCATTGTTTTTCCTCCCAGAAGTTCGCGTATTATGCCCCGCACGAGGACGCGCTGCAAAGCGAACGATATTTCCGCACGGCGCTTGCGTGACGAGGGAGCGACCATGATTCTCAGCCATGACCGCATTTTGACGACCCATGTCGGCAGCCTGCCACGGAACGACAAGCTCTCCGAGCTCCTGGTGAAACGAGAGGCGGGCGAGCCGATTGACGCAACGGAGATGGCCGCGGAAATGGACAGGGCCGTGCGTCACGTCGTCGAGAAGCAGGTCGAGGCGGGCATCGATATCGGCAACGACGGCGAGCAGCAACGCGTTGGCTTCCAGACCTACGTGCCGCAGCGCATGGCGGGTTTCGGCGGCGTATCACAGCGACGGCGCGGACGCGAATTCGAGGAATTCCCCGAGCTGGTCGCGAATCTCATGCGACGTTTCCCCCACGTCAGCAAGCAGCAGAATGCGCCGCAATGCCAGGGCGAGCTGAAGTATCTCGACATCAAGCCACTGGAAAGTGAGATCGCGCGTTTCAAGACAATCGCGCAAGGCAGATTCCTCGAGCAATTTATGACCGCCCCCTCGCCTGGAATCATTTCGTCGACCATGCTCGATGCCTTCTATGGGTCTCAGGATGCTTATTTGCGGGCAATTGCACGCGAAATGAAGCACGAATACCAGGCGATTGCGAAGGCCGGATTGATCCTGCAGATCGACGCCCCCGATCTGGCGATGGACCGCACCATGATGTATCGCGACCTCGACGATGCCGGATTTGTTAAGGCGGTCGGACGCCACGTCGCGGCCATCAACGAAGGCATCGAAGGCATACCGCGCGAACGCGTGCGATTACATGTGTGCTACGGCAACTGGGAGGGTCCGCACATCTATGACATTGCGCTGGAGAAGATCCTGCCCGCCTTGTACGAAGCGCAGGTGGGTGCGTTGTCGATCGAGTTCTCCAATCCGCGCCATGCACACGAATATGCCGCCTTCAAGAAACACCCGCTGCCGAAGCATATGGTGCTAATTCCCGGCGTCATCGAAACCACGACCAATTTTGTCGAGCACCCCGAGGTCGTCGCGCGGCGAATCGAAGAGGCGGTCGGCGCGGTGGGCGAGCGCGAGCGTGTGATCGCATCGACCGATTGCGGTTTCGGCACTTTCACGAACCGCGAATGGGTCATCGAGCCGGCGGTTTGGCTGAAACTAAAATCGCTCCGCCAAGGTGCGGATCTCGCGTCGGCCAGACTTTGGGGACGACGGACCGCCGCATAGCGTCGTTGTCATAACGCACGCGAGACGGCAGAAGGCGAACCCGCCCTGCCGCGGCGCCGAGGCCGGCGAACGATCGCTCGGTCGGTCCGGCAGGTTGAGCCCGGCGAGGACGGTCGACCGCCATGGGTCTATGATGGGCTATCCTGGCCGTCTATAAGGTCAGCCAAACCGCGATACGCCAAGGAGGGATACCATGGATGAGAGAACGCGCGAGCCCGTCCAGATCCGCGCCGAAGACATCAATCCCCGCTACAACTGGGGACGTCACCTCCCGGTGCTCGGCACCATGGGGGTCGATTTCGAGGAACGGGTCGACTACCGCCGCTTGCATCGGTACCGGCTTGGCCGTGCGCAAGCGGCGCTCGAAGCCTCCGAACTCGGCGCTCTCCTGCTCTTCGACGACAACAATATACGCTATGTGACCTCCACCAAGATCGGCGAATGGGCGCGCGACAAGCTGTCGCGCTGGGCGCTCCTGCCGCGCGGCGGCGATCCGATTCTGTGGGACTTCGGTTCGGCCGCCGTGCATCACCGGCTTTATGCGCCCTGGCTGAAGCCGGAAAATTGCAAAGCCGGCTTGGTCGGCCTGCGGGGTACGGTCGATCCCGCGTTCGGCCTGATGAAACGTCACGCCGAGGAGATTGCCTCGATCCTCAGGTCCGCCGGACTCGCGAAGATGCCGATCGGTGTCGATATCATCGAGCCGCCCATGATGTTCGAATTGGAGAAGGCCGGTCTCAAGGTAAAGGACGGCCAGCAGATCATGCTGGAGGCTCGCGAAATTAAATCCGCCGACGAGATCGCGCTCCTGAACCGCGCCGCTGCCATGGTTGACGGGGCCTATGATCTCATCAACGAAAAGCTTCGGCCCGGAGTCCGCGAGAACGACATCGTCGGCATGGTCAACGATTTCCTTTATCGCCACGGATCAGACGACGTCGAAGCGATCAACGCCATCTCCGGCGAGCGTTGCAACCCGCATCCGCATAATTTCACAGACCGTATGGTGCGGCCCGGCGACCAGGTGTTTTTCGATATCCTGCAATCGTTCATGGGATACCGCACCTGTTACTACCGCACGTTCAACGTCGGTCGTGCCACGCCTGCGCAGCTCGATGCCTACAAGAAGTGCCGCGAATGGCTCGACCGTGCTATCGAGCTGATCAAGCCGGGCGTCACGACCGATAAGGTATGCAGCGTGTGGCCAAAAGCGCAGGAGTTCGGATTCCCCGATGAGATGGCGGCATTTGGTCTCCAGTTTGGCCATGGTCTCGGGCTAAACCTGCACGAACGACCGATCATCTCGCGCGTGGTCTCGCTTGAGCATCCGACGGTGATCAAGGAAGGAATGGTGTTCGCGCTCGAGACCTATTGCCCGGCGAGTGATGGCTATTCGGCCGCGCGGATCGAGGAGGAGGTGGTTGTCACCGACAAGGGCCATACGGTGATCTCGCTGTTTCCGGCGGAAGAGTTGCCGATCGCGGCGAAATATTGATCCTCCTCGCGGTCGGGGCGCGCTGCGGCGAAGATCGTCCGCGAGATGTCCGGAGGCGAAGACAAACATCGATCCGGCGGAGCCACAAATCGTGCGGCAGGTGCCGCTTGCATTTTTGTTCAAAGGCGACTCGGTTTGCTACCGAGCGCGCCGCGGGTCATGCGATCAACGCCAACTCCCGAGGCCCGCGCTCGGGAACATAGGCCTTCGCGGCGGTGCGTTTGCGCTCGTCGATAGATGGGCCGCTTGTCGGCTCTTGGGACTGTTTGGATAGGTGGTCCGGAAAAGGGCACAACGACATGAATGCGGGGGCGAGCGTCTTTTCCGCGCGAGCATTGCCGGACCACGGGGCGGCATACAGCGGGCCGTCCCGACCCGACGCCGAGGGGAGCCGCCGGAGCGCATAGGCCATGCGTCGGCCCCTGAATAGGGACGTCGACGCGAGGTTTCCCGGCCATGAAGCGCAAACCGCGTTCGCCGGTTGCGGCAATCGCTGAGACGATCGAACGAAAATCGATAGCGATCCGCATTGCGTGACTGAGCGTGGAGATGACGCCGGCGGTGTTGAGGTCGAGATATTCGGATTTGATCTCGGTCGCCACCGAGCAAACCGAGCGAATCGGGCCTTAGCTCGGTCGATGCAGGATCCCGGAATTGGACATGACACGGACATACCCCCTGCCGACCGATCGCAGGTCGTGGTGTCAGGAGGTCATGCCGATTTACCGACCGTCAGAACACTGATCTGCGCCGAGGCCGAGACCTGTTCCGCCGTCGGTATTTTTTTATTGTCAATTTACTTGCCGCGGGTCGTCGGCGCCGGTTGAGTAACAGGCGTGCGCCGCCGCCGTCACCTCCCTATAGACTGAACGTCGGCGGGAATCCTCCACCTTACGCACATCGGGCCGCGCAAGCGGCCCTTTTTTTGTCCGCTTCGAGGCCGGGCCATTCGCAGTTGTCTTGGTTCCCGGACTATGCCGCGGCGAGAGCGGCGGCGATGCAGTTCATTGTTCAAGACCCGTCGGTATGTTCTTGTTTTCCGGTTCAAGCGTCATCCCGGCGGCAAGCGCCATGGTCTCCATGAGCGCGGCAAAGTCCTTCTGCAGATATTCCGCCGGGTTCGGTTTCAAGGTTGCAGCCCCGAAATGTCCTTGCAGAACCTCGCGAGTCGCCGCCGTCACCGGCATCGGTACGTCCATTTCGCGCGCAAGCTCGAGCCCAAGATCCAGATCCTTGCGCAGAAGCTCCGGCGTGAAGGTGGTCGTCCAATCGAGATTGACCAATGCGGGCGACTTGTAGGCGGTGAACATCGAGCCCATCACCGAGTTGTTGAGGAATGCGAGGAAGGCGTGACGCGGCACGCCCATTTTGTTGGTGAGCAGCGTGATCTCGATCAGGTTCTCGATGACCACACCGAGCATGACGTTGTGCGCGATCTTGCACACTCGAGCGAGTTCGCCCTCGCCAGCATAGGCGACGCCGCGCGGGGCGATGATCTCCATCAACGGGATCACCGCGCGCGCGGCCGCCTCGGGACCCGACACGATCGACGACAATTTGCCCGCCTTGATGACCTTGGCGTTGCCAGACACCGGCGCGCAGACATAATCCGCACCTTTTTCCTTCAAACGTCTGCGAATATCGGCCGATTCGGCGACTGATATGGTGGAGCAATCAACGAGGATCCGCGGCAGCCGGCCGCCCGAAGCCACGCCGCCCTGGCCGAGCAGGACCTGTTCGAGATCCTTGCCTTCCGAGACGATCGAGAACACGATGTCACAGGACGCCAGATCGGCGAGATTATTGGCGATCTTTCCGCCAAGGGAGGCGAGCGGCTCAGCCTTGGCGCGCGTGCGATTCCAGATCGAAACGTCGTAGCCAGCCCGCAACAGGCGCTCGGCCATTGGCGCGCCCATGCGGCCGGTGCCGATCCAGCCGATTTTTTGCGTATTCTTCGACATCGCGAAACACTCCTCCTTGCAGTGCATCGCGGCTTTAGCCGTTCTCGCGGGCTTGCGCCAGCGGCAGGTGGCAATCTGTCGCCCGGGCAGACGTCGACGGCGGCGAGTGACATAGCTTGTGGAGATGCTCGCCGTCGCTTTATCCTGCCCG
>JADGGK010000056.1 GCA_019689975.1 Pseudolabrys sp. | reverse complement strand
CGCCGCCTCGCAATGACGGCGGAGATGCCGTGCCGCAATGGCCGTGCCCGTACCTGCGGCACTGCGGGGACTGGATCGCTTCGGCGGCTTGCGCCGCCTCGCAATGACGGGGGAGGGTCGCCTCGTCCCTTTGCGGGGCTCCTCGCTATGCGGGGCTCCTCGCAATGACGGGGAAAAGGCGCCTCGGCATGACGGCGTCGAACGTCCATCCGATCGGAGCCGGCGCCAGGCAGGACGCGAACCGCCTCTTGCGGAGGCAAGAACCGGCCGCGCGCCGGCAGGCGCTGCGTGTTCGGACGCGATCGAGCCCTCGGGCGCCGGTCACCGTCCCGCGGGCGGCGCGGTCATAAGGCCTTGTTGCTCTCTTTCACCGCCTCGGCATCGACATAGACCTCGCCGCCCATGCGGCGGAATGTTTCCGACATCCGCGCCATGCCCTGCTCCTTGTCGTTGAGCGCGGCCGCGAAGTCGCGCACGTCCTGCGTGATCTTCATTGAGCAGAACTTGGGTCCGCACATCGAGCAGAAGTGCGCGAGCTTGTGCGCCTCCTTGGGCAGCGTTTCGTCATGCATCGCGCGCGCAGTATCGGGGTCGAGCGACAGGTTGAACTGGTCCATCCAGCGGAACTCGAATCGCGCGCGCGAGAGCGCGTCGTCGCGCAGCTGCGCCGCCGGATGACCTTTCGCAAGATCCGCGGCGTGCGCGGCGATCTTGTAGGCAATGACGCCCTGCTTGACGTCGTCGCGGTCGGGAAGGCCAAGATGTTCCTTGGGCGTGACATAGCAGAGCATCGCCGTGCCGAACCAGCCGATCATGGCCGCGCCGATGGCGGAGGTGATATGGTCGTAGCCCGGCGCGATGTCGGTGGTGAGCGGCCCCAGCGTGTAGAACGGCGCCTCGCCGCATTCCTTGAGCTGCTTGTCGACGTTGATCTTGATCTTGTGCATGGGGATGTGGCCGGGTCCTTCGATCATGACCTGGCAGCCTTTTGCCCACGCCATCCTCGTAAGCTCGCCGAGCGTTTCGAGTTCGGCGAATTGCGCCCGATCATTCGCGTCGGCGATCGACCCGGGACGCAGGCCATCCCCGAGCGAGAACGACACGTCATATTTTCGCATGATGTCGCAGATGTCCTCGAAACGCTCGTAGAGGAAGCTCTCCTTGTGGTGCGCCAGGCACCATTTGGCCATGATCGAGCCACCGCGGCTGACGATTCCGGTGACGCGGTTCGCCGTGAGATGGATGTAGCCGAGGCGCACGCCGGCATGAATGGTGAAGTAATCGACACCCTGTTCGCACTGCTCGATCAGCGTATCCTTGTAGACCTCCCAGTCGAGTTTGACCGGATCGCCGTTCACCTTCTCGAGCGCCTGGTAGATCGGCACCGTGCCGATGGGGACCGGCGAATTGCGGATGATCCATTCCCGGGTGGTATGAATGTTGCGCCCGGTGGACAGGTCCATCACCGTATCGGCGCCCCACCTGATCGCCCACACCATTTTGTCGACCTCCTCTTCGACCGAGGAGGTCACCGCCGAGTTGCCGATATTGGCATTGATCTTGGTCAGGAAATTGCGGCCGATGATCATCGGCTCCAGCTCGCCGTGATTGATGTTCGCGGGAATGATGGCGCGGCCGCGCGCAACCTCCTGGCGCACGAATTCCGGCGTGATGAAAGGCGGGATCGCGGCGCCGAAGCTTTCGCCATCCTCGAGCGCCGCGGTGGCGCGCTCGAGCATCGCCTTGCGCCCGAGGTTCTCCCTCTCGGCGACATAGATCATCTCTTTCGTGATCACGCCCGCGCGTGCCCACTCGAGCTGCGTGAGAGGGTGCGGCCCGGATCGAACCGCGGCGCGATCTGGGGACGACGTTTCCGAACCGGGTCCGGCACCGCGGCCGCCTTGCTCCGCGCCCACGCCCCGCAGCGGCGCGTGCTTGACCGGGAATTCGCGCGCCAGATGCCTGCCCGTGACATTGCCGTTGTCGACCGGTCGGACCGGGCGCCCCTCATATTGCTCGACGCCTCCACGCTCTCTCACCCACTCGACGCGCGTGCGCGCGAGCCCCTTCTCGACGTCGATGATCGCATCGGGGTCGGTATAGGGACCGCTCGTGTCATAGACGGGCAGCGGCGGCTCGCCGGAGGCCTCCGACAACACGATTTCCCGCAGCGGCACGCGCAAATCCGGCGCCGCCTCGGGATTCGTGTAGATCTTGCGCGAAGCGGGCAGAGGCCCGGTCGTGACTTTCGGCGTGACCAGGTCGGTTTCTCTGACGGGCTTGTTCATTGTCGATTCTCCGTGACGGGATCGGCTCGGCTCACGTCGCATAACCCTTGAACACCAGGAACGCGCCGAGCGCGAGAAAGATCAGGCCGGCGGCATAAAAGAATCCGCCGTTCAGGAACAACGAGCCGCCGACATGAACGACGAAGCGCGGCGCTATCAGGCGGAATGTCCCCACGCAGGCGAACAACCAGCCGAGAAGCGTGATGCAGACGCGCCAGTCGCGCGTCCACAAGTGATGCGCGTTGAGGATGCTGATCCCCGCAAGCAGGATCAGAATGCCGGAGAAGTAGATGAAACCATAGCCGCTCAGGAACTGCCCGGCCAACGCGCGATAGGTTTCCTCGTCGGCGAGCATGCCGATGCCGATCGCGCAGAGCACGGGCCCGACCAGGCGGGCAATGAACTGCGACGTCTGCAGCGACACGCGTTGTCCCGCCCCGGTTTGCTCGAAGCTCCTGCTCGCGGGACGGTCGGTCGCGGTGAAGGGTCTATTCATTGTCAACGCCTCGTGAGATCGCGCCCGGGAGAGGGCGGCATGGCGCGCACGCGGCCGAACGGACGATCGCCTTGGGCGCCGGCCGCAGGTGCCATCGGCGCCAACGGATTCATGGGACGCGGGGGAATGTGCATCACGTCCAGTCCCTTCGCCGGCATGACCCGGATCAGGTTCAAAGGGTTTTTCTCAGCCCGCACCGGGGCACCCCTCGGAACTCGGGTTAATGTATGCCTGGGGGGGAGGGTGTCAATAATGGCCGAGGCGCGGGTCCGGGCGGCTGTCGCGTGTTGGACAAAAGCGAGGCCGCCGGTGAGACTTGCAGCCTTCACGGGAGATAAGTCCTGGCCGCGCGCTCGGATCACGCGGTTCCCGTTCACCCGCGGCTCGCAACCGGGCATGAAATTCGTCGTCGGCCGGTTGACTGCTCGGACCGACGACTTAGCTAGAGCAGGTTCTGAAAGGATTGGATCGGCACCGTCATTGCGACGAGTCCTGCGGCGGCGGCGCAGCAATCGAGGCCTCGGCCCGGTCTGTTCCGGATTGTTCCGCTGCGTTCGCAATGGCGGGTCACCATCGCCGACGTCCGCTGGCACAGAGCGGAGAGGCCGCCGGACCAAGACGCGCAACCTGGGAGATTTCGCGAGACGTCGAGCGAAACTCCAACCGAGAGAGGAATGCTATGAAGCTCAATGCCGCGCAGATCGAAGCCACGTTGCGTCAGACAGGCGGCGAAGCCATTCCCGTCGATCATCCGCTTATTCCGAAACTCACCGAGCTGTTCGGCGAGCATACCTATTTCCTCGACGACCGCGGACTCAATATTGTTGAGCCCGCGCGGTCGGGTAACTCCGTTGACGACCAGTTCGGCGTCGTCGTCAATCTCGCCAATTGGGCGAACGACGGCCAGCCGAAGCTCATGCCGCACGCGCCTGAACCGACGGATCTGCTGGTCGACCTCGCCGCCTAGGGCAGGGTCCGATCGGACCGCGTCGGCGCCGTCATTTTGAGAATTCCCGCAAGGGACGACCTGACCCGACACCGTCATCGCGAGGGGCCCCGCAGGGGCGACCAAGCAATCCCGGCTTTGCCGTCCCGCATGCGGGACGCATGCCATGGTGGCACGGCCGCTTCCGGATCGCTTTTCCATCGCGTTCGCTCGGGCTCGCGGTGACGGGGGAGAGCGCGCTCGCATTGACGGGCCGTTCTTGCCGGCTTGCTTGGGCGTGCGAGGCGGGGCCGAGAGCACCGATATCCGCTCGATCGCGCCGACGGCGGCATGGAACATCTGCGTATGTCGAACGGCGTGCCCGGCGGCTCTTCGATTCGACCGGATCGCGCGTCAGTCGCGCGTGGTGCCGCAGAGGCCTTGCGCGTCCTTCGTCGACTGCGGAATTGGCGTCAGCGCGAGCGGCTGGAAATGCGCGAGCGTCTGCATCGCTTCGGGATCGATCAACTCGATCTGCCGCTCCTCGTCGACGATCAGCTTCTCGGCGCGCAGCTGCTGCATCATGCGGTTGAGATGGGGAACGCTGAGGCCGAGCACGTCGGCCATCACCTCCTGCGAGAACGGCATGGTGAAGCGCCTTTCCTCGGCATGACCGACCGCCCGCAGGCGGGCGTGCAGCTCGAGCAGGAAATGTGACAGCCGCTCGATCGGCGTGCGGCGGCCGACATTGATGATGTGCTCCGCGTGCGTGGTCGCCTCCTGCACGGCAATCCAGGAGAGCGCGAGCGCGAATTGCGGCCGCTGGTAGCAGAGTTGGACATAGGAGTCGAGCAGACACGCCGTCATGCGCAGGTCGGAGATGGTGGAGACCGAATAGACCGCCCGATCGTAGAAGCTGCTCGGCATGCCGACGATATCGCCGGGCAGAATGACGTTGAGGATCTGCCGCCTGCCGTTGCGCAGGAGCTTGTAACGCACCGCATAGCCTTCGCGGACAAAGCAAAGCTTGCGGTATTCGTAGCCGTCGACCACGAGATCGCGACGCTTGCGGATGGTAATCTCGCCGTCGATGATCGCGTCGAGCGCCTTCAGGTCGGCCGCTGACAACGCCACATAGCGCGTCAGCCTGGCGACGAAGGGATGCCGATCGAGATCGTTGCGGTATGCGGCGTCCATGGCAACACGCCCCAGCCGATTCCTTAATACGGATTAATATTCCGGACAAATGCGGCGGCCGCGGCGGCCGGCATTCTATTGCCGCCCGCGGCCCGGCCGAGGCCGGTGACGCCGCGGCGCCATGCAAGCCTGCGGCGTCGCGTCGCGCGCGCGGCGCCGGTTCGACGAACGGTCATGACGGTGCGCAGGATCGATCCCGGTGCCGACAGAATCGGAAGCCTGATCGCATGGATTGTGATTGCGGCCGTCGCGCTTCTGTTCGCCTATGGCTTTCTGCCGCTGCTGTTCAGTTGAGGCGCGGGCCTGCTCGGCGCTGCAGCCGCAGCGTAAAGGTCGCGGCCAACGCAACGGCCCGCGCCGCCGCCGGTCATGGCCGTCCCAGGCGGTGCAGCTTGAGGACGGTATAGACCGCATCGCTTGCGGGCGTGGGGATGCCGAACGCGCGGCCGAGCGCGCGCACCTTGCCGGTGAGCCAATCGAGCTCGAGGCGGTTACCGCGTTCGAGGTCGTGCGCCATCGAGGCCTTCATGTTCGGTTCGACCTTGGTCATCAAGAAGTCCATGCGCTCGTCGACGTAAGCCGGGTCGAGCGCGATACCCGTGGCCCTGCCCACGGCGAGCGCTTCCTGCATCAGCGTGCGAAAGAACTCGCGCAGCTCGGGATCGTCGCGGATCGGTCCGATCGGCGAACGCAGGGCCGCCGTGGCGCCCGCCATCGCGGTCAGAAAGATGAACTTGTGCCAAATGTCGCGCTCGATGGCGGCCGACAGATCGACGTCCAACCGGGCGGCCTTGGCGGCCGCGACGAAGGCGGCGAGCGTTTCGTCCTCTTGCCGGTCGGCACGGCCGACGCGCAACGTCGCGAAGCTGCTCGTGTGTTTGATCACGCCGGGGGAGGCGATCACGGTCGCAATATAGGCGGTCCCGCCAACGGTGCGCTCGGCCCCCAGCACGGCGGAGATGCGTTCGACGCTGTCGACACCGTTCTGGAGCGTGATCAGGCGCGTCGAGGGGCCGATCAAGGGTCGCGCGGCCGCGGCCGCCGTTTCGGTGTCCCACAGTTTCACGGCGAAGAGCACGACGTCGACGGCGCCCACCTCGGCGGGATCGTCGGTCACGCGGACAAACGGCAGACGCAGATCGCCGTGGACGCTCTCGATCGTGAGGCCGTTGCGCCTGATGGCATCCAAATGCGGCCCGCGGGCGATGTAGAAGACGTCATGGCCCGCCGCCTGCAGGCGAGCCGCAAAATATCCGCCGACCGCGCCGGCTGCCATTGCCGCAATGCGCATTGCGCCACTCCCGTCTGCTGTCCGACGCGATGCCATATAGCAGCAAATCGGTCGGCGGTGGCGATAGGGGTCGCACGCCGGGCGGGCACAGGGCGCATATCCCGCCCCTGCGGTCGGGACACGGCATCGCGGGGCAGGCGGTTCAATAGAGCGCGGGCAGGCTGCCGGCGTTGAAGCTCATGCGTTCGCGGCCGCGCGCGCTCGGCGCGGCCGTGCTCGCCGCGCGCGTCGGCGCGCCGACCTGCGGCAGCACGACGACTTTGGCGCCGATGCGCACGCGGTCGTAAAGATCGATCACGTCTTCGTTGGTAAGGCGAATGCAGCCGCTCGATACATGTTTGCCGATGGTGCTCGGATCATTGGTGCCGTGGATGCGGTAGGCGCTGCCGCCGAGATAGAGCGCGCGTGCGCCGAGCGGGTTGCCCGGCCCGCCGGCGACGAAACGCGGCAGGTAAGGCTGGCGCGCGATCATCTCCTGCGGCGGAATCCAGTCCGGCCACTCGGCCTTGCGCACCACCGCCTTCACCCCCGACCAGGTGAAGCCTTCGCGGCCGACGCCAATGCCGTAGCGCAGCGCCCGACCATTGCCGAGCACGAAATAGAGATAAGTATGCGGCGTATCGATGATAATAGTTCCCGGCGCCTCGTCCGTGGGATAGGCGACAACCTGCCGTCGCAACCGCGGATCGAGCGCGGCGTCCTCTTCGGAGGGCGCGCCGGCCGCGCTCGGCGCCGCGGGCGGGTTTGGCAGCGGTTGCGGAAGGCCGAATGACTGGGCCTGCGCGGCGCCGCAGAAAAGCCAGGTCGCCGCGACCATGATCGACGTGGAGAGAGAAATCCGTGCCATGACAGCCCTCGTTGCCACCCCTGACCTCCGTCTGTCGGGGAAAGCGTGCCGAGGGTTCAAAGGTTCCGGCTCAAAAGCACGTCACAAGCCGGAACAAAACGGTTTCTGAGGAGTTTGCCGCGGCCTCGATAGGGCCGCGGATCCGGCGCGGCACGGGGATGCGCCGCCGTTCAGCTGCGCCGGTCGCGGCGGTCGGCGCGCGCGTGCCAACCGACGATCGCGTCGGGAACGCTGTCGGTCGAGGCGAAATAGGGTTTGATGTCGAGCAGCGGCGTATTGTCGAGGCAGTCGAGACCCGAGACCGATAGCGTGCCGTTCTCGATCTTGTGCAGTCTGACCACGCTCATCGCGATCGGATTGGGACGCGCGGGCGAGCGCAGCGCGAAGGTGCCGCGCGGGACGTTGTAATGGCTCGGCACCTGGAGGACGAGGTCGCGCGGGGCCCTGTGCATCCAATAGAGCAGCACCAGGTGGGAGCAGGTCTCGACGTCCTTCAACGCCGGGACGAAGCGTGCGTCGAGCTCGACCGTGCATAGCGCCGTGGATTCGCGCGCATTCTTCGGACAGTCACGGCGCCGCTGCCACGGCGTGCGGATGCGACCGATGAAATAGATGCCGGCATCCGGACGTTCCGGCAGGTCGACGGCCATCTCGCCCGCGCGCCGACCGAATTCGGCAACATCCATCCGCACCCTCCGTTTGGATCCCTCGCGCGGCGGTCTGTGCGGCAGGCCGCGCGACGCCTCATCGCCGCTGCCGGCAGGCCGCGGATAGGCCGCCGAGTCTTGTCCGCGTCGGGCCTCAAGGCAATGCCGGCGCCCGGGACCAAGGCGCCGCCCCGACGCCGGCCGCGGCGGGAATGGGACGGGCCGTGCAGTGGGCAATCGGTCTTGCCGAGCACACAATAAACGTATAAAGATGTCTTTATGTAGTGGGAATATGCCCAACGGCGAGGTCCGCATGGCCGATGTCAGACTCCGCTTCGACGCCCTCAACGCCGCGCTCAAGGCGGCCGGCGAGGAAACCCGCCTGCGGATGCTGGCGCTGCTTTCGGAGGCCGAGCTCACCGTCACCGATCTCACCGACATCCTACGCCAGTCGCAGCCGCGCATCTCGCGCCATCTCAAATTGCTCGCGGAGGCCGGGCTGGTTGATCGCTACCGGGAAGGCACCTGGGCCTTTTTCCGTCTGGCGGAGCAGGGCGGCGGGGCGGCGGTCGCCCGCGCGCTGCTCGACCGGCTCGATCCGGCCGATCCGGTGATCGCACGCGACCGCGCGCGCCTCGCCTCGGTGCGGGCCGCACGTGCGGCCGCGGCGCAGGCCTATTTCCGGGCGCACGCCGCCGAATGGGACCGGATTCGGAAACTGCACGTCGCCGACGAGGCGGTGGAAGCCGCGATCCGCCAGGCGCTGGCCGGCAAACCGTTTCGATCGCTGCTCGATCTCGGCACGGGGACCGGCCGCATGCTGGAACTGTTCGGCGCCGAGATCGAGCGCGGGCTGGGGATCGACCTGTCGCTCGACATGCTGCTGCTCGCGCGCGATCGCCTCGAACGCGCCGGCCTGCGCCATTGCAGCGTGCGGCAGGGAGACATCTACGACCTGCCGCTCCCCAATGACTGCTTTGATGCGGTCATCCTGCACCAGGTGCTGCACTTCCTGGACGACGGCGCGCGCGCGATCCGCGAGGCCGCGCGCGTGCTGCGCCCCGGCGGTCACCTGCTGGTGGTCGACTTCGCGCCGCACGAGCAGGAATTCCTGCGCGAGCAATACGCACACAGGCGGCTCGGGTTCGCCAGGGAGACGGTCACGCAATGGATGAGCGCGGCCGGGCTCGAGCCGCTGCTGCATCGCAGCCTGCAACCCGAGCCGCGATCGGAAGGCAAGATCGCGGTGTCGCTTTGGCTGGCGCGGGATGCGCGCGCGCTGATGGCCGTGTCTTCATCGCGCGAGGTGGCCTGATGACGACGGCAATGCGCGCCAGCCGACTCGCGGGCGGTGATCGTCGCATCCGCGTCTCCTTCGAGTTCTTCCCGCCCGCGACCGAGGAGATGGAGAAGACATTGTGGGAGTCGATCGAGCGCCTGAAGCCGCTCGCGCCGGATTTCGTTTCGGTCACCTACGGGGCGGGCGGATCGACGCGCGAGCGCACCCATGCCACGGTGAAGCGCATTCTGGCGCAAACGCCGCTGACGCCCGCCGCGCATCTGACCTGCGTGGCAGCGACGCGCGCCGAGATCGACGCCATCGTCGACAGTTACGCCCAGGCAGGCGTGCGCCACATCGTGGCGCTGCGCGGCGACCCGCCGCAGGGGCCGGGCGCTCGCTTTGTCCCGCATCCGCAGGGCTACCGCAACGCCGCCGACCTCGTCGCCGGCATTCGCCGGCGCGGCGATTTCGAGATCACCGTGTCGGCCTATCCCGAGAAACATCCCGACTCCCCGACGGTCGAAGCCGATATCGACATGCTGAAGGCCAAGGTCGACGCCGGGGCCAAGCGCGCGATCACGCAGTTCTTCTTCGAGAACGATCTCTATTTCCGTTACCTCGACCGAGTCCGCGCGCGCGGCATCGACATTCCGGTCGTGCCCGGCATCCTTCCGGTGCAGAACTTCAAGGCAATGACGGGTTTCGCCGCGCGCTGCGGCGCCTCGGTGCCGGCTTGGCTTGCCGAGCGCTTCCAGGGGCTCGACGATGATCCGGCGACGCGCAAGCTGATCGCCGCCGCCGTCGCCGCCGAGCAGGTTGTCGATCTCGTCGATCGGGGCGTCACCACCTTCCACTTCTACACCATGAACCGCGCCGACCTCGTCTATGCGATCTGCCACCTATTGGGTTTGCGGCCGGCCCTGCCGGAGGCGGCGTGATGGCGCGATCCCCTGGCAGAATCGTCTCCCGCGCCGTTCCGCGCCGAGCGGGGCGGCGGCATCGAACAAACGGTGAAGCACCATGTCCGGACACGGCATCCGCGCGATCCTCGCCGAAGCCCTGAGGCAGCGCATCATGGTGCTCGACGGCGCCATGGGCACGATGATCCAGGCGCTCAAGCTCGACGAAGAGGGATTTCGCGGCGCGCGCTTCGACGCGTGGAACCGCGAGCTGCGCGGCAACAACGACCTGCTCAATCTGAGCCGGCCGCAGGCCATACGCGACATTCACCTCGCCTATTTCCGGGCCGGCGCCGACATCGTGTCGACCAACACCTTTTCCGCGACGGCGATCGCGCAGGCCGACTATGGGATGGAAGGCATCGCCTACGAGCTCAACCTGGCGGGCGCGCGACTTGCGCGCGAGGCGGCGGCGGTTGCCGAGCGGGAGGACGGGCGCCGGCGCTTCGTTGCCGGCGCGCTCGGGCCGACCAACCGCACCGCTTCGATCTCGCCGGACGTCTCCAATCCCGGCCTGCGCACCGTGACCTTCGATCAGCTGCGCGAGGCCTATGGCGAGCAGGCGCGCGGGCTGCTCGACGGCGGCGCCGATCTTTTCCTGATCGAGACGGTGTTCGACACGCTCAACGCCAAGGCAGCCATCTACGCGATCCTGGAGCTGTGCGAGGCGCGCGCGCTCGACGTGCCGATCATGATCTCCGGCACCATCACCGACCGCTCGGGTCGGCTGCTGTCGGGACAGACGCCGGCGGCATTCTGGACCTCGGTACGCCATGCCGCGCCGATCACCATCGGTCTCAATTGCGCGCTCGGAGCGCGTGACATGCGCGCGCATATCGAGGAGCTGAGCCGCATCGCCGACACGTTCGTCTGCGCCTACCCCAATGCCGGCCTGCCCAATGCGTTCGGCGGCTATGACGAAAGCCCCGAATACATGGCCGAACTCCTCGGCGAGTTCGCGGCCGACGGACTCGTCAATGTCGTCGGCGGGTGCTGCGGCACGACCCCGCAGCACATCGCCGCCATTGCCCGGGCGGTGGCGGGAAAGCGGCCGCGCCTTGTTCCCGAGCGGCCGCGGCAGCTCTGCCTGTCCGGCCTGGAGGCGTTCGCGCTCACTCCGGAGATCCCGTTCGTCAACGTGGGCGAGCGCACCAATGTCACCGGATCGGCCAAGTTCCGCAAGCTGATCACGGCGGGCGACCATGCCGGCGCGCTCGCCGTCGCGCGCGAGCAGGTCGAGAACGGCGCGCAGGTCATCGACGTCAACATGGATGAGGGCCTGCTCGATGCCGAACGCGCGATGACCACGTTCCTCAATCTGATCGCCGCCGAGCCGGACATCGCCCGCGTTCCGGTAATGGTCGACTCCTCGAAATTTTCCGTGATCGAGGCCGGACTGAAATGCCTGCAGGGCAAGTCGGTCGTCAATTCGATCTCGCTCAAGGAGGGCGAGGAGGCCTTCGTCGAACGCGCGCGCACGGTGCGCCGCTACGGCGCCGCCGTGGTGGTCATGGCCTTCGACGAGACCGGACAGGCCGAAACCTTCGAGCGCAAATGCGCCATCGCCAAGCGGGCCTATGACATTCTGGTCGGAAAGGTCGGCTTCCCTCCCGAGGATATCATCATCGACCCCAACATCTTCGCGGTGGCGACCGGCATGGCCGAACACAACGACTATGGCCGCGCCTTCATCGAGGCGACGCGCTGGATCAGGCAGAACCTGCCGGGAGCGCATGTCTCCGGCGGCGTCTCGAACCTGTCCTTCTCCTTCCGCGGCAACGAGCGCGTGCGTCAAGCCATGCACTCGGTATTCCTTTATCACGCCATTCGCGCCGGCATGGACATGGGCATCGTCAATGCGGGCCAGATCGCGGTCTATGACGATCTCGATCCGGAATTGCGCGAGGCTTGCGAGGATGTGGTGCTCAATCGCAGGCCCGATGCGTCCGAACGCCTGTTGGCGCTGGCCGACAAATTCCGCGGTGACGGACAGACGGCCAGGGCCGCCGATGTCGCCTGGCGCGACGCGCCGGTCGAGAAGCGCCTGGTGCATGCACTGGTGCACGGGATAAGCGATTTCATCGCCGCCGACGTGGAAGAGGCGCGCCTCAAGGCCAAGCGCCCGCTCGACGTCATCGAGGGCCCGTTGATGGACGGCATGAACGTCGTCGGCGACCTGTTCGGTTCGGGCAAGATGTTTCTTCCGCAGGTGGTGAAATCGGCGCGGGTGATGAAACAGGCGGTCGCGTGCCTCCTGCCTTACATGGAGCAGGAGCGGGACGGCCGCGCGCATGGCGGTACGAACGGCAAGATCGTGATGGCCACGGTCAAGGGCGACGTGCACGACATCGGCAAGAACATCGTCGGCGTCGTGCTTCAATGCAATAACTATCAGGTGGTCGATCTCGGCGTCATGGTGCCGGCGGAGAAGATCCTCGAACGCGCACGGGCGGAGAAGGCTGACATCGTCGGCCTATCCGGCCTGATCACGCCGTCGCTCGACGAGATGTGCCACGTCGCGGCCGAGATGGAACGGCAGGGTTTCGACCTGCCGCTGCTCATCGGCGGCGCCACGACGAGCCGGGTGCATACGGCGGTGAAGATTCATCCGAACTATCGCCGCGGGCAGGCGATCTACGTCACCGACGCGAGTCGCGCGGTCGGCGTGGCGCAGGCGCTGATGTCGCCGGAGGGACGCGCGCGCTATGTCGCGGAGGTGCGCCATGATTACGCCCGCATCGCCGCCGCTCATGCCCGCGCCCAGGAGGAAAAGGCACGGTTGCCTCTGGCAGCCGCCCGCGCCAACGCGCTGCGGCTCGACTGGTCGGGCGCCTATGTGCCGCCGCGGCCGACCTTCACCGGCGTCAGGCTGCTGCGCGATTACCCGATCGCGGAGCTCATCGATTTCATCGACTGGACGCCTTTCTTCGCCGCCTGGGAGCTCGCCGGCAAATTTCCGGCCATTCTCGACGACGCCAAATACGGCGCCGCCGCGCGGTCGCTCTATGACGATGCTCGCGCCATGCTCGACAAGATGGTCGCCGGGCGTTGGCTCGTCGCGCATGCGGTGCTCGGTTTCTGGCCGGCCAACGCGCTCGACGACGATATTCTTCTTTATGCCGATGACAGCCGCAGCGTACCGATCGCGACCCTGCATACGCTGCGCCAGCAGCTGTCCAAGCGCGAGGGTCGCGCCAATCGCGCGCTCGCCGATTTCATCGCCCCGCGCGGAAGCGGGATCGCGGACTATATCGGCGCTTTCGTCGTCACTGCCGGTCTTGGCGAGGAGGACGTCGCCGAGCGCTTCAAGCGCGCCAATGACGACTATTCCGCCATCCTGGTCAAGGTTCTGGCCGACCGCCTGGCCGAGGCATTCGCCGAGCGCCTGCATCAGCGCGTGCGCCGCGAGTTCTGGGGTTATGCGCCCGACGAGACGCTGAGCAACGAACAGTTGATCGCCGAGCAATATCGCGGCATCCGCCCCGCGCCGGGCTATCCGGCGCAACCCGACCATACCGAGAAGGCGACGCTGTTCGGCTTGCTGCAACCCGAGCGCATCGGCGTCAGGCTGACGGAGAGCTTCGCCATGTGGCCGGCCGCCGCGGTTTGCGGGCTTTATTTCAGCCATCCGCAAAGCGCCTATTTCGGCGTCGGCAAGATCGAACGCGATCAGGTCGAGGACTATGCAAAGCGCAAGGGCTGGAGCCTCGCCGAATGCGAGCGTTGGCTCGCGCCGATCCTAAACTACGACGCTCGCCGCTCGCCGCGCATCATCGCGGCATAGGTTTTCCGGCGCAAGCAGGTTCCGTCGGCATCGAATCGGCCGCGTGTCGCGAGGAGCCCCGCAGCGGCGACGAAGCAATCCGAGGTCACACGGTCAGTTCCGGATTGTCCCGCTTCGCTCGGGCTCGCAATGCGCGGGCTTGACATCGCGGATCCGCGGTGTGTCCGCCTTGGCGGACCATGCGGCGCAGCGATGACGGATCACGATCGCCGCAATCCGCGCTAATGCGCGGCGATCCGTGCCGGCTCGCCCGGATTCTCGAGGGCCGCGACGCGGCTTTTCACCGCCTTTTGCACTTTCTCGAACGCGCGCACCTCGATCTGCCGCACGCGCTCGCGCGAAACGCCGAATTCGGCGGCAAGCTCCTCGAGTGTTACCGGATCCTCGGCCAGCCGACGCGCCTCGAAGATACGCCGCTCGCGGTCGTTGAGAACATCCAGCGCCTCGATCAGCGCCTTGTGACGGTTGTCGCTCTCCTCGTTCTCGGCCAGCAGACGTTCCTGGCTGGGAGTCTCGTCGACCAGCCAATCCTGCCATTCGCCGGAATCGTCGTCGCGGATCGGCGCGTTGAGCGAGGCGTCGCCGCCAAGCCGGCGGTTCATATCGACCACGTCCTGCTCGGTGACGCCAAGCCGCTTGGCAATGAGCTTCACCTGGTCCGGCCGCATGTCGCCGTCGTCGAGCGCCGAGATCCTGCTTTTCGCCTTGCGCAGGTTGAAGAACAGTTTCTTCTGGTTGGCCGTCGTGCCCATCTTGACCAGCGACCACGAGCGCAGGATGTATTCCTGGATCGCGGCCTTGATCCACCACATGGCATAGGTTGCGAGGCGGAAACCCTTGTCGGGCTCGAAGCGCTTGACCGCCTGCATCAGTCCGACATTGCCTTCGGAGATGACCTCGGCGATCGGCAGGCCGTAGCCGCGATAGCCCATGGCGATCTTGGCGACCAGCCGAAGGTGACTGGTCACGAGTTTATGCGCGGCCTCGCGATCGCCGTGCTCGCGCCAACGGCGCGCCAAAATATATTCTTCCTGCGGTTCCAGCATCGGGAACCGCCGGATTTCCTCGAGATAGCGAGCAAGGCCGGAATCGGCTTTGAGTACCGGCAAAGCGGCAGCATGGGCCATAACAGCGCCCTCCTTCGTGCCCCCGATCGATCGGCAGGCGGTTGTCACCGTCGCTCCCCGAGCCGACGGCGCGCGGGTCATGTTGCGACCGCGAAATACCGAGATCGCAGGCGCAACATAGCGGACCGGCGGAGCAAAGGAAAGGATGCCCGCCGTCACGTCGTCGTGACCCCGACCGGCTCGGGCCGTTCCGGACAACCCGCTGTTGCTGCAGAATTATTCCCGCGGACGCGGATCGGTTTCACGGTCCTTGCCGGCCAAGGCCCGGGTTAAACGACGCAAATCGTCCGGCAGTTCCGAGCGGAACGCCAGTCTTTCTCCGGTGTCGGGATGGTGGATGGCCAAGAAATAGGCATGCAGGGCTTGTCTGCCAAGACCCTCCAGGGCGATGCGGGCCTCCGGCGCCAGCCTTGCCGCCTTGGTCCTGAAACCGGCGCCGTAGGTCGAGTCGCCCAGGATGGGATATCCGGCGTGGGCGAGGTGCACGCGGATCTGGTGAGTGCGGCCGGTCTCGAGCCGGAGTTCGAGCAGACTCGCCGCCGTGTTCCCGTCCCTCCCGGCGTAACAGGCCAGTACTTGCCAATGCGTGACGGCGGCGCGGCCGTCTTGGCGTACCGCCTGCTTGTTGCGGGCGCGCGGGTGGCGGTCGATCGGGGCGGCGATGGTTCCGCGCGGCCGGTCGGGCACGCCCCAGACCACGGCAAGGTAACCGCGTTCGAGGCCGCCTGCGCTCTTGTCGGCGAATTGCCGGCTGAGCGCCCGGTGCGCCCGGTCGGTCTTCGCGGCAACCAGCAGGCCCGACGTGTCCTTGTCGAGCCGATGCACGATGCCCGGCCGCCGAACGCCGCCGATGCCGCTAAGGCTTTCGCCGCAATGGGCGATCAGCGCATTGACCAGCGTACCCTTGGCATGTCCCGGGGCGGGATGCACGACGAGCCCGGCCGGCTTGTCGATGACAATGATGGCATCATCCTCGTAGACCACGGTCAGCGGAATATTCTCCCCGGCCGGCGCGGCGGGTTCCGGCGGCGGAAGGACGACGTCGATGCTGTCGCCGCGATTGACGCGTTGCGCCGGATCGCGGATCGTGCGGCCCGCGACGGTGACCCGTCCGGCGAGGATCAGCGTTTTCAACCGCGAGCGCGACAGCGCGGGGATGTGCGCCGCGAGCACGCGGTCGAGCCTGAGGCCGGTTTCCTCCGCCGCGACGATGACTGTCCTGGCCGCTGGTTCCGCCATGGCTCAACCGATGTCTGATGTTTCGCCTTCCGATCCGCAAGCCGTCGCGACCATCGCCAAGGTGCGCCGGTTGATGTTGATCGCGAGCCTGACCACCTTTCTGGCCTTCGCGTTCGTGCTCGCGGTCATCGGCTATCGGGTTTTCCGGGGGAGCGGAAGCGCTCCCGCGCCGGCGCCCGAGCTGTCCGTCGCGCTTCCCGCCGGCGCCAAGGTGGTTGCCAGTGCGGTGGGAGACGGACGCGTGGTGCTGACGATCGAGGTGGGCGGCGCGCTCGAACTCCGCAGCTTTGACGTCGATACGCTCAAACCGCTGGCCGTGCGTCGGCTGGGCGCCGATCCATAGCGCCGCGCCTTGCACGCTCTCCGCCGCGCAGGTGCAAGCCGATGCATCACGCTCCCCTGATCCTCTCGAGCACCGGCAACAGATAGCCGATGAACTTCTCCGGGTCTTCGCTCATCGGGAAATGCCCAAGTCCTTCCATGATGATCGCCTCGGCGCCGGTGCGCCGGGCCACCTCGCGCGTCCCCTCGGGGGTGCAGGAATAATCGTATTCGCCCGTGAGCAGATAGAGCGGGCATCGCGTCACGTCGATCCGATCGATCCGATCGCGGATGTCGCCCTCGATCATGTAAAAGTTGAGGTCGCCTTTGAATACGCCGGGTCCGCTCTGCATATAGTGCCAGAGCGTCTCCCAGCGGCTCTCGCTCGGCGCGGTCGGCGCGACGAGCCCCGATACGACGCCGGCCGCGACCATGCCGCCGTGCACGTCCGGCCGATCGAGCCATGCGAGGTCGTAATAGGGCGCCGTGTAGGCCGCCGCTTCAAGGCCGATCAACGCGCGGAAGCGCTCGGGCATTTCGCAGGCAAGATGCAGCACGATGCGTCCGCCGATCGAACACCCCATGACGACGGGTTTTTCCAGTTCGAGCGCCGCGGCGATCGCGATGATCATGCCCATGTAGCCGCGCGAAGTCAGAATGTATTCGCCGTGCTGCCAGCCCGGAGGCGGGGAAGACTTGCCGTGCCAAGGCATGTCGAAGGCAATCACGCGGAAGTTTTCCGTCACGCGTGCGTCGTTCATGAGCCCGCGATATTGTCGCGCGTCCGCACCGGCGGTGTGCAGGCAGAGAAGAGGAATGCCATCACCCGCTTCCTCGACGTAGATCCGGTGCGGCTTTCCGTCGAGGTCGAGATGG
The DNA here is from genome assembly GCA_019689975.1 of Pseudolabrys sp. Lineage (GTDB taxonomy): Bacteria > Pseudomonadota > Alphaproteobacteria > Rhizobiales > Xanthobacteraceae > Pseudolabrys. The sequence goes on along the minus strand of JADGGK010000056.1, from coordinate 1,250 downwards.
AGATAGCGGCCGATGATCGGCTCGAAGCGCGGGCTCATGACGCGGTCTCCCGGCGCGGCGCCGCGATCACCTCCTTGAAATAGAGGAGGTTGGCCATGAACGGATGCAGATCGCCCTCGATCCGCATCAGTCTCTGTTTGACCAGGGCGAAAAGGTCGGTGAAACCCGCGGGCGGCAGCGGCTGCCAGAATTTCTCCCAGACCGCGTGCGAGGCACGCAACGCGAAGGAATAGGTGGGAGTGATGAAGGGTCCGGGCGTGACGGCGGCGACGCGGCCGCGCTCGATGCGGATGAGGGTGTCGCGATCGTCGATCGCGATCAAAAAGGTGGTGTCGACGAAGCGGCCGCGGCGCACGAGCTCGGCGTCGGCGTTGACCCGCTTCTGGATGACTTCGAGCATGAGGCAGCTCCCTTCGGGCAATTTCGGCACGCAATCCTGCGTCGTCCGCCGCGACCGCCCCGCGCGCCGTTTCGCGCGCGGCATCGGCGACATGGTCGACCGTCTCTTATCGGCCTGTCGGCGGCAGGACGGCATCCGCGCGCGAGCATAGCGGAACCGCGCTGGCAGCGCCCGTCGACCCTCTGGGGGACGCATTCCAACATGTGAGTCCGGTCGGGGATTTCCCTGGCATTGCGGAGAGGCGGGTCGGGGGGATGCGCACTGGCGTCATCGTGAAGGTGACGGCCGCGGATCGCGCGCGATCGGCGGCGATCGTGGCCGACGGCAACGCGCCGCCGAAGCAGATGTGGCAAGCCAAGACCGTGCTGTTGACCGCCGACGGTCGCGGCACCAGCGCAATCATGCGGCGGACCGGCAAGGCGACGTCGGTGGTCTGGCGCTGGCAGGAGCGCTTCATGCACGCCGGGGTCGACGGGCCGCTCAAGGACGAGAGCCGCCCGCCGGGAAAGAAGCCGCTTCCCCCTCTGTTATTGAGCGCGTGATCGAACTGACCGGCCAGCCGCCGCCCGGCGAGGCGACCCATTGGACTGCAGGCGCCATGGCCAAGGCGGTCGGCATCAGCACGAGTTCGGTCCAGCGCATCCGGAAGGCGCAGGGGCTGAAGCCGCATCAGCGGCGCACCGTCGAGCTCTCCAAGGACCCCGCGTTTGCCAGCAAGCTGCGCGACATTGTTGGGCTCTATGTCGATCCGCCCGCTCCCGCCGTGGTGCTGTGCCGCGGTGGCCCACCGCGATACGATCGACCGGATTGATGCTGTTGGCGTTCCTGTCGACCGCCGCGGCCTCGTGCT
>JADGGK010000160.1 GCA_019689975.1 Pseudolabrys sp. | reverse complement strand
TATCCGCCGCGCAGAAGGCCGCCGCCGGCCCGTCCACGCCTTCGCTTTGGTGGACGAGGACGGCGCCTTCCGCTCCTTCGATCCGCGCGAGGCGATCAGGGTCGCCGCCTGGCTTCGCCACGCCGCCCACGAGCGGGCGAAGGCGATGAAGCTCGAGGCCGATTTCATCGCCCGCTTCGTCTGCGGCCACGGCGAGGACGCCGAGGCCAAGAACGACCGCTTCTCCTACCTGCCGCTGCCGACCATCGCGCCGAAAGGCCGCGACGGCCGCATCCGCCGCGTGTTGCTCGCCGAGCCGTTCGGCGGAGGTGGCGGCAAGGCGCAAAGCGTGGCGCGGCGGCTTGCCGGCGCCTCGCTCGTCGAGGACGGAACCGGCGAGATCAAGGCGGACCTGCGTGCGATCGATCCGTACGATGACGGCGTGACGCTGCGCTACCTGCGCAAGGCCCGCACCTTCGGCTCGGTGACGCCGCTGGTGCTGCCGGGGCGCGACGATTTCCGCACGCGCAAGGCGCATGCGCTCGTGCTGAAAGCCCTGGCGCAGGCGGGCTACACCACGCCAGTCGCCGAAATCACGCTGCAGCGCGAGCCGGTGTTCCCGGGCGCGGAAGTCGCGCGCGCCTATCGCGTGCCGGCCTATCTCAAGGGGTTTCCCCGCACGCACGCGATCATCACGTTTTCCGAGGAGGTGCCGGGGCCGCTCGCCATCGGCGCCGGCCGCCACATCGGCTTAGGCCTGTTCGCGGCGCTTAAGTGAAGGGGCGCCGCTGGCGACCCTTCATCGGCTTCGCGCCTCTACGAGGCTTTGCACAACCCCAGCGCTGCCGCGCGGCTGCCGCGGCGATGGGGACGGCGAAGCGGTCCCACTTTTCCACACCCGCCTGTGGCGCCGCCTTCCGGCGCCCCTTCGTCATCAGCGCTGAGCACGGATTCCCAATCCCCGCGCAGCCGGCGGATCAATCCGCAAGTAAACGGCCGTTTGCACACACGCAGTTGTTGGGAGCGGTTGCGGCCGTCGATGAAGCAAGTGAGGTCGCGCCGCAGGGGGATTCGCGGATCGATAACGATGTTCGTATATCGCCATCGAAGGTTGCAAATCGTGCTGTACCGGATTGTGACGCATGTCCGCTTCCGTTTCCGATCCCGCATCATCCGACGGCTTGGATTTCGGTTCTGGCGGCAGGCCCGACCCATCGCGCGCGACCCATCCGTCCACCCAACTCACCCTCGACCTCCCGGCCCCGCCGGCCACGGGTGAGACTCCGCTCGTGCCCGTGCGCATGGTTAACGAATGGGTCTATTGCCCGCGGCTGGCCTTCCTCGAATGGGTCGAGGGCGAATGGGCCGATTCCGCCGATACGGAAGAGGGCCGCCGCGCGCATGTGCGCATCGATGCCGGCGGCGGCAGGCTGCCGGCGCCCGAGAGTGCGGAAGACAAGCCGGAGTTCGCGGCGCGATCGGTGACGCTTGCCTCCGAGCGCCTTGGCATCATCGCCAAGATCGATCTGATCGAGGGCGAGGACGGCACGGTCACACCGGTGGATACCAAGAAAGGCAAGCGGCCGCACGTCGCCGAAGGCGCCTATGAACCCGAGCGCGTGCAGGTGTGCGCGCAGGCGCTCATCCTGGAAGACGCCGGCTACAAAGTGAACGAAGGCGCCATCTGGTACGCCGGCTCGCGCGAGCGCGTGCGGATCGCGCTCGATGACGAGTTGCGGGCGAAGACACGCGCGGCGATTTCCGAACTGCGCCTTGCTGCCGCCGCGGGCCGTTTGCCGCCGCCGCTCATCGACAGCCAGAAATGCACGCGCTGCTCGCTTGCCGGCATATGCCTGCCCGACGAAGTTGCCTTCTTCCGCCGCGGTATCGCCCCGCGACCGCTCAATCCCGCGGCCGATACCGGTTTGCCGCTCTACGTACAGGAACCGGGCACGCGCATCAGCAAATCCGGCGAAGTGTTGGTGGTGGAAACGGAGGAACAGAAGACGGAAGTTCCCATCGGCGACGTATCCGAACTGGTGCTGCACGGGCCGATTTCGCTGACCACGCCGACGGTGGCGGCGCTGCTGCGCGAAGAAATACCCATAACTTATGCCTCCAGCGGCGGCTGGGTGCTGGGGCATACGGTCTCTACCGGCCACAAGAACGTCAGCATCCGCATTGCGCAATATCGCGCCGCCTTCGACGAGCGCCGCTGCCTCGCCTTTGCGCGCGACCTCGTGGCGGCAAAAATCAAGAACAGTCGTGTGTTCCTGCGCCGCAATTTCAAGACCGGCAACGCGGCCGATCGCGATGCCACGCTCGAGGCGCTGGCGCGGCTTGCCGATCGCGCCGCACACGCGGGAAACGAAGCGGAACTACTCGGCATCGAGGGCGAGGCAGCGGCGCGTTACTTCCGTCTGTTTGCCGCCATGTTTGGCGAAGCCGCGCGCGATTTTCCCGAATTTGTCTTTGACAAACGCACACGGCGGCCGCCGGCCGACCCGGTCAACGCCCTGCTCTCGCTCGGCTATGCGTTGCTCACGCGTACATGGCTGACGGTGCTCTCGGCGGTCGGCTTTGACCCATATCTTGGCTTCTACCACAAGCCGCGGTTCGGCCGGCCGGCGCTGGCACTCGACATGATGGAGTCGTTTCGACCGATCCTTGCCGACTCGACGGTGATCCAGGTCATCAACAACGGCGAAGTGAAACCGGACGGATTTGTGTCTGCCGGGCCCGCGGTCAATTTGAAACCGCACGCGCGGCGCGCCTTCATCGCCGCTTACGAGCGGCGGCTCGACCAGGAGGTGACGCACCCGGTGTTCGGTTATCGGCTGTCGATGCGGCGCCTGCTGGAAGTGCAGGCGCGGCTGCTCGCGCGCTATCTTGGCGGTGAGATCGATGAATATCCGCATTATCTCGTGCGATAGATGTCATGCTCGACGAACGTCTCTACATCGTCACCTACGACATTTCCGACGACCGCCGCTGGCGACGCGTGTTCCGGCTGATGAAAGGTTATGGCCGCTGGCTGCAGCTGTCGGTTTTCCAGTGTCGGCTCACCGCGCGGCGACGGGTGGAGATGGCGCGCCGGCTTGAAGAGCTGATCCATAACGGGGAGGACCACGTTCTCATTCTTGACCTTGGGCCGGCGGACAAGGTGGACCCGCGCGTGGAAAGCCTGGGCAAGACGTTTGACTCTGTAAAACGTGCGGCGATTGTAATATAAGTCGCAGCCGAAAAACGCCGCCGGCCGCCGCGCGAGCGCTTTTGTCGTGAGTGCGCCCGCGGAAGCGCTCGCAGGCGAAAAAAGCTTGCGCGTCAATTTGTTGTTTGACATTGTGAAGACGAACCA
>JADGGK010000055.1 GCA_019689975.1 Pseudolabrys sp. | reverse complement strand
CCGGAGGGTTACTCATGGGGGAACCATGGCACCAGATGTCAGACTAAAGTTTTAGCTATTGCAGGAGGCCGTTGTCGCTGACCACCATCTTCCCACATTCGCGAAAGATTGATTCCGCTATCGAAAACAAAAGGCGGCGGGATCATGGTCGAGATCGAGAATTTCTGAGCAACTTTAGGAGCTACAAAATCAATCTTTAAGGTGCGCGATTGACGCAATCTCAACGAGGAACTCTGGCTTGACCAAGTCAGCGCGGATGCAATAGCGCGCAGGCGGATTCTCCGGAAAGTACTCGCGATAAACCTCGTTCATATCGGCATATCCGCTTAAATCTGAAAGGAATATGTGATTGAAAGTGATATCCTTGAGCGATCCTCCCGCTGCTTCTAGCACGCTGTTGATTGTCTCGAGGATGTGCCTAGTCTGCGCTTTGACGTCACCTTTGCCCACGAGGTTTCCGGCGCTGTCGAGCGCCAATGTACCCGACACGTAAACCACATTGCCTGCCTTTGTGCCCGGCGAATAGGGAGCGAGCGGGGGCGCGGAACCTTTGGGAACGACGGGAGTGTAGGGCATGATGTGTCCTTTCGTTTAGCGTATGTAAAGCAGGCACGACATAATCTCTGGCCTGCCAGACACTCGCCTGCTACCAGCCTTCAAGAACCTTCAGCTTTCCGCCCTGCCATTGGGCGTAGCCGAATGATCTCGGTCCACCGTGGTAGGTTGCATTCCACTCAATCGGTGGTACTAGGCCTGTCTCGTAGCGTCCGAGTGACTCGAGTGCGCTGATCAGCTTCACGCGGGTAAGATCTGGGCCAGCGCGCTTGATGCCTTCGACGATGATTATCGCTCCCGCCATTCCAAGATAAGGATAATAGCCGGGCTTCGTCTTCGGATAGTATTTTGCCAGGATCTCGTTAGCTTTTTTTACAGCTGGTGTGTCCATCGTGTCGACAGCTGTCATCAAGTTCACGTAGACACCCTCCAGCGCCTCCGGACCGGCAAGATCGAGCACCACCGGGTCGGCGACCGTGTTGTGGCCAACGATCTTCGGCTTCCAGCCAAGCCTCTGGGCCTCCTTCAGGAACAGCGCCGCGTGTTTCGGGATGATGCCAAGCACCACCACGTCCGGATTTGTGTCACGCAGCGCTACCACCTGCGCGCTTACGTCCACGTCGCTTGGTACGTAGCTCGCCTCGCCCACGGCCTTCAGATTATGCTTTTTCAGTGCCTCTATGGCCCCATCGCGCTGATCCTTTCCGAACTGGTCGTTCTGATAGAAGATCGCTACTCGCTTTGCGCCGAGCTTCTGCACTGCATAATCCGCCATCGACTCGCCGATTTCGGAGGAAAGCGGCAAAATAGCGAAGACGTTCTTGTCTTTGGGTTTGTTCAACAGTTCGTGTCCTCCAGCCGGGTTGACGATCGGCACTCCGCGCTGCGCCAAGAACGGCAGCACCGCCACTGCGGTGACGGTGCCTAGTGTCGAGACCATTGCGAATACGCCGTCTCGGTCCACTAGTTTCTTAACCACCGCTACCGTCTGTTGTGGGTTGTATGAGTCGTTTTCGACAATCCATTCGATCTTGCGACCGTTCACGCCGCCATTGTCATTGATGTATTTGAAGTACGCTTCCGCACCCTCGCGCATCTGCGTCGCTCCGGCCGCAAGTCCGCTCTGCAGCGGCAGGAATGCTCCCAACGTGATTTGGTCCTTCGTGATGCCCTGATCGGCCGCGTGCGCCGCACCGATCAGACCAAACGCTGTGCCGAGGGCCAGCGACAACAATTTTTCGCGAGTCCTTTTCATAGCAGTCTCCATGTTGTGATCACTCTTCACCTAGATAAGCTGAGACGACATGCGGGTCCTTCGCGAGGATCGGCGCCGGCCCCGAACCCATCAAACGCCCTTTCTCCAGCACGTAAGCAAAGTCCGCGATGCGCAGCGCTTGCCGCGCGTTTTGCTCGACCAGCATCACCGTCACTCCCTGCCCGTTGATCTCGCGGACAAGATTGAAGATCTCCCGCACCAACCGTGGCGCGAGACCCAAAGAGGGCTCGTCCAGCAGCAACATGCGGGGGCGAGCCATTATCGCCCGTCCGATCGCGACCATCTGCTGCTCGCCGCCCGAGAGCGTTGCCGCTACCTGCCGCCGCCGCTCTACCAAGCGCGGAAATAGCGCGTAAACACGCTCGAGATCCGTTCGCCACTTGCGACCGTGCTCGAATCCGTAGGCACCCATGCGCAGGTTCTCTTCCACGGTCAGATCGTTAAATAACTGACGCCCCTCCGGCACCAGCACGAGACCGCGCGAGATGATCGCATCAGTGGACAGCCCCAGGATCTCCTTGCCGTCAAGACGAATGGACCCTTGCATTCGGCATGACACGCTATTGGTGATGCAGCCGAGAAGAGTCGATTTACCCGCACCGTTCGATCCGAGCAGCGAGACAACCTTTTCGTTCTCAACGCGGAGCGAGACGTGATCAAGAGCCGCGATGGCGCCGTAACGAGCGGAAAGATCAGAAATCTCAAGCATCGCCCAAATAGGCCTTGACCACCGCGGGCGAACGCCGGATCTCTGCTGGCGTACCTTCGGCGATCTTTTCTCCGTGGTCGAGAACCACGATACGATCGCACACCGTCATCACGACACGCATATCATGCTCGATGAGCAACACTGTTATCCCCTTGTGATCGCGCAGGCGCCGCACCGTCTCAGCGACTCGCCGGCTCTCTTCCCGATTCATGCCCGCTGCCGGTTCGTCGAGGAGCAGCAATTTGGGATGTCCTGCCATAGCGCGCGCAAGTTCCACGAGTTTCTGCGAACCATACGGCAGCTCCGCGACCAGGACGTTTGCCCATTCGCTCAGGCCCATCTCTGCGACGATCTGGTCCGCCTCTTTGAGTGCCCCCCGCTGGTTGTCACGAGCCGATGGAAGTGCAAACAATTCTGCTAACAAGGATGTTCGGTAGCGGTAGATTAGTCCGAGCGCCACATTTTCTCGCACCGTCGCCTCGCGAAAGAGCTCTAGATTCTGAAAGGTGCGGCGAATGCCCTCGGCGGCCACCTCGGACGCAGTGCGACTGTTAAGGTCTCGGTCCTGAAAGCGGATCGTACCGTGGTCCGGCATATAGATTCGCGAAATGCAATTGAGGAGTGTTGACTTACCGGCACCGTTCGGACCGATCAGGCCGATGATCTCGCCCGTCTCCACTGCGAAGGAAACATTCGAAAGGGCACGGAGCCCCGCAAATGACAAAGAGAGGTTCGCGATCTCAACGAGTGGCATGCGGTGTCGTCCCGATCGTCCAAACTCGCTCCACCACGCTGATCAAACCACGCGGCAGGAATTGTACGCACAGGATGAGCGTCACGCCGTAGATCACCATCTGCACATCCTTAAATTCGCGCATGAGTTCCGGGGCGAGCGCCAGATACGCTCCACCGAGCAGGGCACCGGCGCGTGAATGTAAACCCCCAATTACCGCCATGGTCAAAAACGAGAGCGAGATGGCGAGGGAGAATGTCTCGGTGCTCAGGTGCCCCAGTAGATGTCCATAAAGGGCACCCGAGACGCCCGTGAAAAACGCGCTAATCGTAAATGCGATAATAATATGTTTCGGCCGCGCGATGCCACAGCATTCCGCCGCCACCGAACTCATCTTCAGTGCCATCAGCGAACGACCGCTATGGGACCTCGCGAAGTTACCAGTGATCCATGCCAGCAGCAGGAAAATTGCGAGTAGTAAATAGTAATATGCGAAATCGTCCCGCAGCTCAAAACCAAACAGCGAAGGGCGCGGCACAAATAAACCCTGCCGTCCTCCCGTCAGGCTCTCCCACTCGAACAGCACCTGCTGCACAAATAGCGCAAAGCCGAGCGTCGCGATCGCCAAATAGTGGCCCTGCACGCGTAGCGCAGGCAACGCCACCAGTGCTCCGAAGGCTGCCGCAATCAGCCCTCCTGCCAGCACGCCGAGAAAAAATGGAAATCCTAGCTTGGTCACTATCAGTGCTGACCCGTAAGCGCCCAACGCCCAAAATCCTGCATGCCCGATCGAGATCTGTCCTCCCATTCCAATCAGCACATTCAAGCTAAGTGCGACCATGGCGTAGATCATCACGATCGCCATGAGGTAGTAGCCGTATTGCCCTAGACCGAAGGGCAAGGCGACGAGAAGCGCCAAGATCAATACTGCCACGATGGTGCGCGTCAAGTTCATACCTTCTTTACAATCTCGCGGGTGAACAGACCCTGTGGCCGAAACATTAGTACAACAATGATGATCCCAAATGCGAAAGTGTCCTTGAAGGCCGTAGAGACATAAGCCGCAATCAGATTCTCGACTACGCCGATCACCAAGCAACCGACCACGGCGCCTGGGAGGCTATTAAAGCCACCCAGGATCGCCCCCGCAAAGGCCTTCAACAATACCGACAACATCATCTCAAAGTCGAGGAAGGTCAGCGGTGCGATTAGAAGCCCGCACACGACGCTGACTGCGGTAGCGAGCCCCCAGGCGATCAGCGAGATGCGTGTGACATTGACGCCCATCAGCTGCGCGGCACGCCGGTTTTGGCTCGCGGCCCGCATAGCGATGCCCATGCGTGTGAACTCAAAGAAAAGATAAAGTAGCACCATCACCAGCAGCGACACCGCGATAATGCCGAGGCTATTTTGCGCCACGCGTGCTCCCAGGATATTGATGGGCTCCGGCGAGAATAGCGACGGAAACCGAACAGGGTCGTAACCCCAGATCCACCCAGCCGTGTGGTGGAAAATCATCCAAAGCCCGATGGTGGCAATCAACGCGTTTACGGGTGGCGCCGACCGCAGCGGCCCCATGGTGATTCGTTCTGTCGCGACACCAAGCAGAATGCCCAGCGGTACTGCTGCTAGCATCACGACGGGCAGAGGAAACTCCGTCTTGGTGAGCAATGCAAAGCACGCGTAAGTGCCAAACATCGCCATCTCGCCTTGTGCGAAATTAACAACGTCTGTCGCCTTGTGGATCAGCACGAGCGATAGCGCGAGCAACGCATAGACGCTGCCAAGCGCCAGTCCAGATGCGAGCAGCTGGGTGATCATGCGGAGGATTTCCTAGCGCTTCTCCCGCAATGTCAGCCACGCTGCGTCACGGCATTCCCATCGTATCGCGCGATGAAATCGAGCACCGCAGCGTTAAATGTCTCGACGCACACTTCAGAGGCACAGTGTCCGCCACGCTCCAACAAGATCAACTCAGCACCTGATATTGCGTGCGCGAGCTCCTCGCTAAAATAGGGCGGCGTCAGAATGTCGTCCTTACTGCAAATCACCAACGTCGGCACGGTGATATTAGCCAAGTCTTTCGTTCGGTCGAAATCTACGATGGCGTCAATCCTGCTAGCCGCAATGGACACCGACGGGAACACCAGCTCAAGCTTCGCCTCGCGATCCTCAAGCATCGCGATGTTTTGGTTGATCCACCAATTTGGGTAGAGAAACACTGCGGTCGAGCGGATATACGCACTGATGCCGGCTTCGGTAAGCAAGGCACGCCGCGCCTCAAAAACTCGACGGAAGAAGGAGTCTGCCTTCGTCCAGCTTGCGTAGAGGACGAGGCTCGTGAGGCGTTCCGGGTGGGTTGCGGCTAGGGTCTGGCCAATCGCTCCGCCGGTCGAATGCCCTACTAAGTGCGCCTTCGCGAGACCGAGATGATCCATGACTGCGATTAAGTCGCGCGTCATCTGGTCGACCGAATAGCGAATCTCCGAGCGACTGCTCTGACCTGTGCCGCGGTGGTCGTAAATGATCGTTTGGTGCCGGCGAGCGAATGCCGGAAGATTAGGTGTCCAATAGGCGCCGACGCCTCCCAGACCGGACACGAGAAGCACAGGCGAGCCGGAGCCGTGCGTCTCATAGTAAATCTCAGCGTCCCCAACGGAAACTTTTGGCATGCCTTTCCCCCTTGTGCTAACCGCAACAGGGTCCCGCTTACGCTAACAAGGGCAAATACGGGCCAAGTAGTCGAATCATGAGGTTTTGACGTTGCCTGAATTAGAACGCCCATTAGGTCTGACCCAAAGCCTTCACCGCCGGTATGAGCACCTTGAGGAACTCCTGCCCTGCACTGGAGATCGTGCGGTTGCGGTGAATGCAGACCTCCGTAGCCACCGAACGAAACAGCTTCTCATCCACAGGGATAGCGCGCAGCGTCCCCTGCGAGACCTCGCGCGCCACTGTGAAGGCTGGCATGAAGGCCACCGCCGTACCGACTGCCGCCATCTGCTTAGTCAACTCGAGCGAGTCCGTGGTCACAAAAGCCTGCAGCGCAATGCCGCGCCGCTTCGCCGCGAGGTCAATTAATTGGCGTAATCCAAACGCTTCATTCGGCAGCGCCACCGGGTACTGCGCGAGCTGTTGCAACGAGATCGACTTTCTTTTTGAAAGAGGATGGCCAGGCGCAACTAAGCAAGTCAGCGGCTCCGTGTGCCGTGCCACTATCGAGAGTTCAGACTTCGGTTTGGCATTGAACGTGATGCCGATATCCGCCTCGTCGTTCAACACTGCCTCGATGATGCGGTCCGTCGACGCTATCGTGAAATTAAAGCTGATGCCCGGGAACTGTGCGTGAAACGACGCCAACAAGCGCGGTAAGAACTCTCTCACCATGCCCTCGATCGCGTAAATCGTAACTTCGCCAGCGCGTAGCCCCTTCAGATCCTCGATTGCCGAGCGTGCTCGGTCGATCTCGCGGAAAATTGACTGAGTATGTCGAGCCAGCACCTCGCCAGCAGCCGTGGTTGTCACTCCGCTCGCCCTACGCTCGAATAGCGGCAGCCCGGCCTCCCGCTCAAGGATAGCGATCTGCCGCGATACCGCCGATGGGGCCACATGTAACCGCTCGGCAGCCTTGCGGATGGAACCGTATTGTCGAGTAACATGGAAGTATCGTATCGACTCAAGCTTCATCGTTGTGCGAGCTCAATAACAATTGAAATGGCGGGGTCTCATTGGCTCGGCCAAATTTGACGTACCTAACGGGCGAAAGACCTGCAAGAGCGCCGGTCGTCTGTAGTGGTGTTAGAGGTCCAACTCGACCTCGAATTCGACGTCGCATCAACCCTAATTGTGTCGATCGTGAAGAATGTTGGCAATTGAACGCCGCGAACCGAAAAGCCAGCACCTGACCTGCTCCCCGTGTCTCGGGCGTCGGCTGATTGAGGCTGTTCCGCTTTTGGTTTATCAGGTGATCGTGCAATGGTAGGGAGGTGAAACCTTTGATCGAGGGCAGCGTCCCGTCCCGTTGCGCTTCGGGTCTGCGCGTAGTGCCGAACTCCGCCGGAGGCGACCGTCGCAGGCGACCGTGAGGCCGTACCGGGTTGCAGTCAATGCACCAAGCTTCAATGATGCGCCGCCCGTCAGTCAACGTGGTGGACACGTTCTCGTTTCAGGCGCTTGTCGCGCAGACGGCCATTGAAGCTCTTCATGGAGGCGTTATGCAATGGCTTGGCGGGATCGACGAAGTGCCCGCCGACTTTGGTGTCGGTCGGCGGTCCGGGCCAGGATCGCGTTGCTCGTCAGTTTTGTACCGTTGTCGCTGATGATCGTCCGGGGTCTGCCGCGTGCGGCGATCGGAATATGAGCGCGCGAGCGGCCCTGCAGCCCGACAGCCTGTATTCGTTTTCGACATTCAGCCGCATGATCGGCTTTGAAAAAGCTTTGGCGTTCCAACACGTGAAATGACAATGATTTCCGGCTCGGTCGGCCTGGTCGTAGATAGGGGACCAGCGCGACAATCGTGACGTGACCGCCTCCGATCGCGATCTGCAGCCCATTTCCTCGTTTCAGCTCACGCCGCCATCGACGATCAAGGTCCGCCCAGTCAGCCAGCCAGCATCGGGCGAGGCCAGGAACAGCGCAACGCCCGAAATATCATCGGGCTGGCCGATGCGGCCGAGCGGAGTCATTGCCAGAATGCCGGCGCCGCGTTCGGCCAGAATGTCGGTGGTCATGTCGGTCTCGATCACGCCCGGCGCGATGGTGTTCACGGTTATGCCGCGCGGCCCGAACTCCTTCGCCAGCGCGTGCGACAATGCCGCCACTGCCGCCTTGGAAGCCGCATAGATCGACGTTTTTGGGATTGGTCGCGTCGCGAGGGCGGATGAGAAGTTAATGATACGGCCGCCGGGAGCGCTCAGGTGAGGGAGCGCGGCCTGGATCACCGCGATGATGCCGAGCACGTTGGTGTCGAAGATGGCATGAAAGAAAGCGGGATCGCTCGCCTCGAACGGCCGGTACTCCGATATGCCGGCGCAATTCACTAGGACGTCGATGCGACCGAACCGCGCGACGACCTTTGCTACCATCGCCTTCGCATCTTCCGGCTTCGCGACGTCGCCAGCCACTGCCACGCCCTGTGATCCTGCTGCCGCAATATCACGCAGGACCTCCTCAGCAGCCGCGTTGCCGCTGCGATAGCCGATCGCGACGTGGCTGCCGACAGCGCCGAAGCGTCTCGCGATGGCGGCGCCGATGCCGCGCGATCCCCCTGTGACCAGCACGACTTTGCCGCTCAACGGATGGGCGGCGGACGCATTGATGCTGCCCATATCCTGGATTCCTATTGCGAGTGAAGCACGCTATCTGACTTCGCCGTCGGCGCCGCGCCGCCGGCTGCCATGGCTTTCGCGATTCCGTTGAGACGCGCGCGCCACTGCTGCAGATACGCCTTGCGGCCTTCGTCATCGACACGCGGCGCTCCGTAAGCGACGAATGGCTCGAGCGCCTCCATACCGAGATACTCGATCATCAGCCGCTGCGCCGGCCACAGAACGGTGCGGATATCGCCGTACACGCCATCGTCGGAGAAGCGCTGCCGCGTGCCGCCAGTGCTAAGACAAAGCAGGCCGCGTTTCTCCCGGAAAAAACCGGTGTCGAAGCGACGCCCGTCGGCATAAGCGAAGCCAAAAGCGAGAACACGGTCGAACCAGCCCTTCATAATGGCCGGCATGCCACCCCACCAGATCGGATAGAGCCAGATGACGAGGTCGGCTTTTAGGAAGCGCTGCTGTTCGCGCACAAGATCCGGTGCAAAGCTATGGGTCTTGTAGGCATAGGCCTGCTCGGTCTGATAGTGAAACCGCTCGGCATTGGCGACGCTCGTGAAGTCATGGCGTCCGGCCACCGGATCGAACTTCTCCGCGTAGAGGTCGGAGACATCGACGGTATGACCGGCCCGCCGCAGCGTGTCGACCCCGACATCCTTCAATGCGCCGGTAAACGAGGTCGGCTCGGGGTGGGCGTAGACAAACAACGTGTGCATCGTGTTCTCCTGGAGATGCCGACACCCACCGGCTGGTCAGGCTCGTTTGGCGAGACCGCCAAATAGGCCGCGCGGAAAGAACAGCAGAACAATCAGCAGGACGGTCAGCGCAATGACGTTCTTGTAGCCAGCGCCGAACAATACGATCGCAGCCGACTGCACCACCCCGAGCAGGATCCCTCCGGCCAAGGCGGCCGGCGCGCTACCGAAGCCGCCGATGATCGCCGCGATGAAGCCGTTTACACCGAACGGCCCCCCGACACTGTATGAGGTATATTGCGTCGGCGTGATGAGGATGCCGGCCACGGCGCCAAGAGCAGCGCTGAGAGCGAAGGACAGCATCAACATGCCGCCGACCGGAATGCCGAGCAGTGCTGCCGCCTCTCGATTCTGCGAGCAGGCGCGCAGCGCGCGGCCAATCCGCGTTTTATTGAAAAATAGCGTCAAGAGCCCCACCATGAGCGCGCCGCAGCTGAGAATCCAGAACAGCTGGTAATCGATCGCGATATCGCCGATCTTGAGCGGACCGCCGCCAGTGAATTCCGGATAGGTGCGTGGTTGGTCGCCGAACGTCAGAATGATGATCTGCTCGATAAGCAGCTGCACCGCGAGCGTCGCCAGAATGATGGCGAACATCGGCGCCTTGCGCTGCCACATCGGCCTGATGACCAGGATTTGCACCAGCACGCCGATCGCTGCGACAAGCGCGATGCTGATCGCGGCCGCCACCGCCAATGGCAGTTTAATCTGCACGAGAAAACTGTAGGCAAACATCCCGCCGAGCATCACGAACACGCCTTGCGCGAAATTGACGATGCCGCTGGCGTTATAGATGACGCAGAAGCCGATCGCGATGAGTCCGTAAACCAGGCCGATACCGACGCCGTTCACTAGGCTTTGGATGAGCTCGACCGAACTAGGCATGGGCGGCCTCCGTCCCGAGATAGGCGGCAATCACATCCGGATGCTGCTTGATTTCTTCGGGCGTGCCCTCCGCTATCTTGCAGCCGAAATCGAGTACGGCAATGCGGTGCGCAATCCGCGTGACCAGCCCGACATCGTGCTCGATCAGCAGCACCGTTACCCCCCGCGCATTAATCTGTTGGATGATCTTGGCAAGCGCGTCTGTTTCGTGCGTGTTCAGGCCAGCCGCCGGCTCGTCGAGCAGCAGGAGCCGCGGCTCGGCCGCCATGGCCCGAGCCACTTCGAGCAGGCGCTGCTGCCCGTATGGCAGCAGCTCGGCGTTCATCTCTGCCTGCTGTCCCAACCCAACAAAATCGAGTAGTTCGCGCGCTTTCGCGCGGATCTCGGCCTCCTGGCGGCGCAGCCAGCGCGGCCGAAGCAGCGCCGAGGTGATGCCGCCGCGCGTCCGCAGATGGAATCCAACCTCGACATTCTCGGCAACCGACATGCCCTGGAATATCTGGACGAGCTGGAACGTCCGGATCAATCCCATCTCGGCGATTTTGTGCTGGCGCATGGCGGTGATCTCGACGCCCGCGAACTCGATCACCCCGGCGGTCGGACGCAAGAAGCCGGACAACATGTTGAAGAGCGTGGTCTTGCCGGCGCCGTTCGGGCCAATGATCGCGAACAGGCTTCCTTCCGGCACTTCCAGATCAATATTGCTGTTCGCCGTCAGGCCGTCGAAATGCTTGGTGAGGTTACGGGCCACAAGCAGGGCCATGGCTCAGTTCCCCCCGCCCTGCTCGGCCGGCCGCCGCTTTCCGAGGTCAGCGAGCGTTGACAGTCCCTTCGGCAGGTAGATCAGCAGCACCAGCAGGGCGAGCGCATAGGCGATGTCCTGGAAACGGCCGGCGCCGCGCACGATCTCCGGTAAAAGCGAAGCGATGATGGCACCGATCGCCGGACCGAGCACGGTGCCGACGCCACCGACGTAAAGCATGGTGAAGGTCACGACCACCATCTGCAATCCAAACACTTCTGGGCTGATGAAGCCGACAGTGTGGGCGAATAGCGATCCTGCCGCCGATGCGTAAACAGCGGCGATGACGAAGGCGGCAAGTTTGTATTGCGAAATGCGGATGCCGAGCGCAGCAGCACCGGCCTCGCTCGTCGAGATGGCACGCAACGCGCGGCCGAATCGGGAATTGCGTAGCCGGCCGGAGAGCCACAGGCTGAACAACAGAATCGCCATCAGGCAGACGAGTTTCAGGCGCTCGTCCTCGACCACGAACCGGCCGATCCCGAGCGGCGGGATCCCGGCATAGCCCATGTAGCCCTGCGTCAGGCTCGTCCACTGCACCGACAGATCATAGGTGATGAGCCCGAGCGCGAAGGTTGCCATGGCGAGATAGTGGCCGCGCAACCGCAGCGTCGGATAGCCGACAACAAGCGACGCGACGCTGGCGATCGCCATCGAGGCGACCAGCGCCGCCACCGGCTCCCACCCGAACTGGACGCAGAGGATCGCGGTGCCGTAGCCGCCGATCGCGGCAAAGGCGTTCTGCCCGAAGGAGGCCTGCCCGGTGTAACCCATAAAGAAGTTCAGCCCCACGCAGAACACGCCGTAGATCATGGCGAGCTGCATGACCGTCAGCAGATAGCCGCCCTGAATGAAGACGAGAGCGAACAGCAGCGCGATACCGACGGCAGAGATGGCGGCAAAGGTACCGTAACTGCCGAGCCTAGTGGAAATAGAAACGCGCAAGGTCATAGTGCGATTTGATCTCGTGCGCCGGCAATTCCGCGCGGACGCTGCCCGATGAAAGAACATAGACGCGGCGCGCAAGCTTGAGCGCGAGAGGCGCTTTCTGCTCGACGAGAAGGATACCGAGGCCCTTGCGGTTGAGTTCGCCCAAAGTGTCGAGAATGCCTTCTGCGACCTTCGGTGCGAGGCCGAGCGATGGCTCGTCCAGCATCAGCAGTTTCGGCTCCGCCATCAAGGCGCGACCCACGGCCAGCATCTGCTGTTCGCCACCGGACATCGAAGCAGCGACCTGGCTAGCCCTTTCGCGAAGCTTCGGGAACAGTTGGAAAACCTGCTCGAAGCGACGCTCGATTTTCTCGCCATCGTGGCCAAGACCATAAGCGCCGAGCAGCAGGTTTTCATAGACGGTCATCTCGCCGAACAGCCCGCGACCTTCCTGCACCATGACAATGCCGAGCTTCGCCAGATGGTGCGTCGGCAGCGCGGTGATGTCCCGACCCTTGAAGCGGATCCGGCCGCGGCTGGCGATGAGCCGAGAAATGGCACGGAGAAGCGTCGTCTTCCCCGCACCGTTCGGCCCCAGCACCGTGACGAACTCGCCGTCTTCGACGCGAAGATGCATGGGCTTCAGCGCTGCGACGCGGCCGTAGCTCGCCGAAAGCCCATCAACCTCGATCAAGGCCGGCATCGGTTCACTGCCGGCCATCATACTTGATGGCGAGTTTGCCATCCTTCGTTACGTGGGCGATCAGGTAAGGGTTCTTCGTGATACCTATATGCTGGGTTTCCGAGAACTCATAGGTCGCGCCGGCGCCGACATAGGGACCGAGCTTCTCGAAGGCATCACGCACCGCCGTGCCTTCCGTCGTCTTGGCCGCCTCGATCGCCTTCGCCAGCATCAGCAGCGAATCCCAGGCGCGCGAGGCCTGCGCGCTATCCATCTTGCCGCCGAACTTCGCCTTCAGCGGCGTGAGGAAGGCTTCGGCCGCCGCGCGCGCTTTCGGGTCGGCGATCATGTTGACATCGTCGATTGCCACCTGGATCATGGGCGCAGGGAACAGATATTGCTCGCCGAGCACCTTGCCGGCCTCGATCAGGATCTCGCGCTCGTTGATGCTGCCGAGCAGCAGCAGCTTGTTGAGGCCGAGCTGCCGGAGGTTGTTCGCGACCGTGATGACCGCGTTACCCTGGCCGATCATAATGATCGCGCCCGCGCCGGCAGCATTAATGCGGCCGATCTGGACGCTGAAATCGGAGTCGTCCTGCTGATAGGACTCGTTGGCGACGATCTCCAGCCCGAAGCTCTTGGCGTCCTCCAGCGCGATATTGCGCATCAGCATGCCGTAGGGGCTCGGGTCACCGAGGATGCCGATCTTACGAATATTGGTCTTGTTCTTGAGATATTCATAGCGCGCGTCGACTTCAAACTTAGGCGGCGGCAGGAAGCTGAACGCCCATTTCTGCTCCTCCGGCAGGCGCGGCAGGATCGAGCACAGGAACATCGGCAGCTTGGCCTTGGTAACGAAGCTCGCGGCGGCGAAGTTGCCGGCAGAGATGCAACCGCTGTCGAAGGCGACTACTTTGTCTTCCGACATCATCTTGCGATACACGACCACCGCCTGCTGCGGTGTCGATTTGTTGTCCTCATAGACCAGCCTGAGCTTCTTGCCGAGTACGCCGCCCTTGGCGTTCACGGCTTCGATGGCAAGCTCGAGGCCGTCGCGCCAATGGCCGTCGGTCAGCGAGCCGTAACCGGTGAGGCCGAGCGACGAGCCGATGGTGATGGTGTCCTGCGCGGATGCCGGCAGGCCAGACGTCAGCGCAACCAGCGTAGCCAGAATAGACGCTTTCCATAATCCCATGATTTCCTCCCTTTTTACCAAGCGGTGCAGTCGAGCGATGGTTGCAGAACGTCCGCGTCAGGCGATCTGTCCTCCAACTTCGCTGCGAACCTCGCGCAAGCCATTCGCCGCAGCCTCGCGTAGGAACCCCTGGTCCGACGAATAGACGAAGACGCTGGCGCCGAGAGTGGCGAGCCAGGCGGCCTCAACCGCGTTGCTGACATAGACGCTGATCGGCTTGCCGACCTTGCGCGCGGCCTGCGCGATGCGTTCGACGGCGCGGCGCACCTCCGGAGGGTCCTTCGATTCATCGCCGAAGGCCGCGGTCAGGTCGCCCCGACCGATGAACAGCGAGTCGACGCCGTCGAGCGCGGCGATCGCATCGATCTCGTCGAGAGCGACCGGATCCTCGATCTGCGCCACGAAGACCACACTGGCGTCCGACTCGGCGATGTGTTTCCACATCGGCACGGCGGTGTAGCCGCCGGCGCGCGTGCTGGTGGCAAAACCGCGGTTGCCGCCCCGATAGCGCAACAGCGCCGCGACATCGCGGGCATAGGCCGCGCTTTTGACGTGCGGCACGAGCACGCCGGTCGCACCGCAATCCAGTACCGAAAGAATGGCGTCCGGTCCGGGCACGCGCACCAGCGCCGGAATATCGTGCGCCCGCGCGGCCAACAGCACGATGTCGGTCGCCGTGCGGTCGAACGGCGCGTGCTCCTGGTCGATCACGACGAAGTCGTAGCCCAGTCCGCCGAGAATCTCGGTCGCGTGGCTCGTCGGCGTCTTCAGGAACGAACCGATAAGCTTGTCGCCGGCGTACATCCGTTGCCGGAAGGAGGTAGCAGCGGTCATGATCGCTGATCTTTTACCGTTTGCGGTTTGATTGCCGGTCACGGCATCGGATAGTCGTCAGCGTTTAGGACCCATCCCGGCTTCTGCGAGAAGTCGAGCCGCGGCGGGCAGAAGATATCGACAAGTTGATTTAAGTCGCTGCCGCACGCTTCCGTGGTGTGAATCGACGGCGGCGGGATGACGGCGATGGACGGGCTCTTGCACAGCACATGATCGTCCTCGCGCCAATTGTTCTTGTTGATCGTCCAAGGCCAGCGCACGTGATGGACAAACTCGCCTTCCACCGCGAGCGAGCACTGCTCAAAGTCGTCGTGATGGTGCGGCGACAGCTTGGTTGCATCGCGCGGCCCCTGGAAGGCATCGAGATAGTTCACCATAATCGTGGTGCAGCGCCAGATGCGACCGAACCGGCCGGGCTCCGGCGGCACATCCAGGCTGTAGACGCGCAGCTTGAAGCCATCCTTCGGCGCTGGCCACGGCACCAAAGGCGCGACATAGGGCTTCGCGGTGGCATAGGAGGCGGCGTTCGCTGATTTCGCCGCGAGATCCGCCGATCGCGTGGTGAAGATGCGGATGATGCGGCCCGGCTCGGTGATCTTGATGCTGGAACGGCCGGGCGGCACGAAGGCCAGCGAATTGCCGTTCACGTGCTGCGTGCCGTCCGCTGTGGTGATGTCGACCGCGACGTCACGATCGGGTAGCAGGACGGCATATTCGTCGGGCTGATTCTCGCGCGCCAGCACCCCGCCTTTCCGGCCTTCCGTGTACCCGAGGACGAAGTTCTGTCCGCGGCCATACCAGCTCTTCCCCGCCGTATCGTCCTCCTGCGGCGGGAGCTCGTAGAACCGCAGATATTCCGCTTGACCGAACGGTCCCGTCGGCGTGGGACTTGCGGCAGCCGGCGCGAGCTTGGCCCGCGGATCGCTGACGTCGTACATGGAGGTCCTCCTCCTTAACTCCGTTCTTCATGAGCGGCGGCAAGACTGCCTGTCAGTTCCTCGCCGCTTCGACCGACGAGCCTTGCCGCGCCGCCGCGACGTCCGCCTCGATGCCGAGCACGCGCGCGGCGTTGGTCGACACCATCCGGCGGATCTGCTCGTCATCGTATCCCAGATCGATGCAGAGCTTGATGCCGCGGCGGAAACCTTCGAGCGGACTGAACGTTCCAGTCTGGCCGAGATCCGAACACAGGATCGTCTGCTCCACGCCGGCGGCATCGATCTGCTTGCGCAGGTCTTCGGCCTCGCAGATCTTAAACTTGCAGCCGTCGAGGAACATGCACAGCGAGTGCTCAACGAAAGCGCCCATCGCCGCGATACCCTTCACGTCGTTCAGCGATGCATCGACGATGTCCTCCGGATGCGTGAGCACCAAGCGCTTGACACCGCGGCGCTGCGCCTCTTCGAACACGATCCAGGTTTCGCTGACATGCAGGTGGCCGCTGGCCAGCACCATGTCGTTTTTGGCGACGATATCGAGCACTTCCTTCACGTCGTCACGCACCGATCTGTCGCCGTTTAGGACCGGAATCGGCGTGACCGGGCGCATCTTCTCGGTAGACGCCGGGTGCGTCCATTTCGCCGACGCCTGCCAACGTAGATGGTTCTCGGCCGCGAGCGTGGGAAGCCAGACGATCTTGCCGCCGAGCGCCGCAGTATGCTCGACCGCGTAGGGATTGAGGCCGCCGACCACGTTGTTGAGCACAATGCTCGAATAGATTTTCGTTTTCAGCTCGGGGAAGTGTTTCCTGATCAGCGCCGCGGTCATCACGCCGCTATAGTCGTGATCCTTGGTCACGACGGCGGCGAACCCGGCCGCTGAAGCCTGCTGAAGCAGCTCGACGTGATCGAGGCTCCGCGGCGCGATCGACGGCCCGCTGTGCACGTGCGGGTCGATCGCGCCCTTCAACAAGTCATCGATGCGTTGCTCTACCGTGGCGTCGGCTGATCCGATCATTTCCTTACCTGTTAATCATTTGTTTTTTTATCTTAATCACGTACCGTCCCCGCCGGGTGGTTGTTCGCGAGCACGAAACACTGTTTTGATTTTAAGTTATGGAAGCGCGGATCGATTGTCAACATGAGCGAGAAAAACCATTTAAAGACCGCTTCGTCTTTGTCGCGCCGGATTGCATCGACACGGAAAGCCGTTATGGTATTTTGCCCTCGCGAACCCAATATGGAGAACCATGGTCGATCCGGAATCCGGCGGCGTCCGCTCCGTGCAGCTCGCCATCGACGTGCTGGAAGCGGTCGCATTCGCCGACGACGAGCTGGGCGTGACGCAGATCGCCGAACAGCTGAACATGACGAAAGGCTCGGTGCACCGGCATCTGCAGACACTCGTCGAGCGGGGTTATCTCACGCAGAACGCGAGCACCTCTCGCTACGCGATTGGTCCGAGGAGCCGGCTGCTCGCCCGCCACGCGCCGGAGACGGATCTCGTGAATCTGGCCGAGGGGCCGATGCGGCAGCTTCGCGACGCGGTGGGGCAATCGGTCGTGCTATCCGAAATGACGCCGCGCGGCGCGCTGGTTCTGACCAAGCTCTCCGGCATCTCGCCGATCGAGATCGGCGTGCGTCCGGGCAGCGAGCTCGCCTTTCACGCCTCGGCCCAGGGCAAGGTGATGCTGGCCTTCGCGCCGCGCCCCTTCCAGGCACGCGTGCTCGCCATGCCGCTTCGGCGCTTTACTGACAAGACCATCGTATCCGCGCGCAGAATCGAAGAGGAGCTACGAGAGGTCGTCCGCCTTGGATACGCCTCGGCGCCCGAAGAGGCGATGCTGGGGCTCAATGCGGTGGCAGCACCGATCTTCAATGCGCAGGACGCCTGTGTCGCCGCCATCGCCCTCGTGGGCTCGATCCAGTTCCTGCCGGAGAAGCCGCGAAAGTCCGACGTCGCCCAGCTCGTCGAGGCGGCACGACAGATATCGCGTAAACTCGGGCACGGCCGCAGCGGCGACCAGTCTTCGCCGGCAAGGCGCGGCTCGAAAGCCAGGCGCGCCCGTCAATCCTCATGAAGCACGATCGAAGAAGGCTCCGCATGGTGGCGTTTTCAAGCCATGCTTCCGAGCGGATGCCTCTTTAGAAGTTGATGTCCGCAGCCTTGATGATGGGGCCCCACTTCTGGATTTCGGCCTGCGTGAAAGCCTTCAGATCGGACGGACTCCCGCCCGCCGGTTCCGCGCCGAGATTGGCGAGAAACTCCTGCGTCTTCGACTCTTTCAACCACGCATTGGTGGCCGCGTTCAACTTGGCTACGATCTCAGGGGGAACGCTGGCCGGCACCAGCAGAGCGTACCAGACGCTCGCTTCGAAGCCGGGCAGCCCCGACTCCGCGACCGTCGGCACATCCGGGAGTCTAGACCAGCGCCGCGAGGAGGCAATCGCCAATGCCTTGATTTTACCTTCGCGAATGAGAGGAACGTAGGCTGCCGGCGAATCCATGCCGATATCGATGTGACCGCCGATCAGATCGGCAAGGATCGCGGAGCTGCCACGATATTGTGCCTTGGCGAACTTGATTCTTGCCTTCCGGCTTAACAGCTCCCCGGTGATGTGGCCGAGAGTGCCATTGCCTGGAAAGCCGGCAGTCGCCTTGCCCGGATTGGCCATAGCATAGGCGATGAAATCCTTGAGCGAGGAATAGGGTGCGTCCGGCTTGGCGGTAATGATGACCGGCGCCTTGGCGACGAGCACGACCGGCGCAAAATCGCGCTGCGGATCGAACTCCATTTTCTTGTACATCAACTGATTGGTTGCGGCCTGTCCCGTTGTCGCGAATAGGAGGGTATAGCCGTCCGGTTGCGCGCGCGCGACGATGGCCGCGCCGATATTGCCTCCGGCGCCGCCTCGGTTTTCGACGACAAAAGTCTGACCGAGCGTCGCTCTCAGGTCGTTGGCAAGACCGCGGGCAAGCAAGTCCGAGGTGGTTCCCGCGGTAAATGGAACGATCATCGTCACCGGACGCGACGGCCAGGTTTCGGTGTGGCCCGGCACGCCGGCCATGAGCAAAAGGGCTGTTCCGAAGAGTGCTACCATGAGGACTCTCTGTGCACGTCGGTTGACCGCTTGCATTCACTAGGAGCCTGTCCTTGTAATGGGGATTTGCTCGACGATGAAGGGCGAGTCTGATTCATTGTGTTGCATGAGCAAGACCTTTCGTCCTTGGGACG
>JADGGK010000159.1 GCA_019689975.1 Pseudolabrys sp. | reverse complement strand
CTCGATTGACGGCAGCTTGATGCCGGGGAGCGGCGGGCCGTAGACGGCGGCTTCCGCGCGCTGCGCCTCGATCTCGCGCGCGCCCGCGTCGCGAATCCGCTCAATGCGGAAGGCGCGCGGCCGGTTATCGACCATGAGCTCGATCACGTCGCCCGGATCGAGGGCGATCAAGGACGGCGGAAGGGCAAGCCGCGCGGTCTCGCGGCCGATCCAAGCTTCGGCCAGCATCCGGTCGGCGATCGCCTGCGCCTGAGTTGCGTCCAGTACGAGGGCGAAGCTTGCGTCGCTCTTGCGCTCGGAATAACCGGCAAGACGGCTCGCCGAGATCGTCCCCGACTGATAGTCGCCGCCGGCGTCGATGAAAGTGACGGAAACCGCGTCCGGCAAGTCGGTTTCCTGCGCTCGGGCAAGCGTGACCACGTCGCCCCGGTCCGGCAGCACGCAGGCGTCCGGAGAGATGGTGACAACGGCATTGCGGCCGCGCGGCACGAAGCGGATCAGACCTTCGGTTTCGACCGCGTCGAAGGCGAAGGCCGACATCAGCATCTCGATCTCGGCGCGCGGCGACATCGGCCGATCGCGGACATAGCCCACCACGACGCCGGCGAGGCCGCTCACATCGGCCGCCGAGAAGCCGACGCGCGCGCCGCGTTCGGCGACGAGCGCGCCGAGGTCGGCAAGCCCGATCTTCCCGTTGAGCCAGTGCCCGAGCGGCCAGAGGTCGCCGTCGCTCCAGACGTCGGTTCGCGCCGGCCAGGCGGGATAGGGCCGCGCGTCCCAGGTCCAGACCGCGATCTTGCCGATCATCGGACCGCCGTAGATGGTCGAGGTCGGATTGTTGGCGCCCTGCCAATAGGTGAGCGTCGCCTCGATGGCGCGGCGCTGGATCAGGTCGTCGCGGTTGCCGCGTGAGTAATAGGGCAGCGCGCTCTCGGAGGACTTCGGATCGTAAAAGACGTTCGGCTGGTTGCTGCCGCGATCGACGGAGGGGATGCCAAACTCGGTGAACCAGATCGGCTTCGATTGCGGCACCCAGGCGGTGGGTGTTGCGTTCTCGATGCCGCCCGGGCGGTCGTAGTGCGGGTTGAGCCACCAGTTGCGAAAATCCTTGGCCCGCCAGACCCACGGCTTGCCGTAAGCGCCGTCGGTGATCGGCGTGCGGACTTGCGCATCGCGGTCGGCTTGCGACGCATAGAACCAGTCGTAGAACTCGCCGCCCTCGATATTGGCCTGCAGATAGGAACGATCGTAGATCGAGGCGTGACCGGCGAGCGCATCGAGATGGGCATTGCCGTCGCGCCAATCGGAGAGCGGCACGTAGACATCCACCCCGACGAAGTCGACGTTGGGATCGGCCCACAGCGGATCGAGATGGAAGAAGAGCGAGCCGTCGCCCGGCTGATGGCGGCCGTAGTCCGACCAGTCGGCGGCGTAGCTCACCTTGACGCCGCTCCCAAGGATCGCCTTGGCGTCGGCAGCGAGCGCCTTCAAGTGATCCACCGCCGGGAAGTGGGTCGCGCTGTCGCGCACGGCGCAGAGCGCACGCAGCTCGGAGCCGACGAGGAAGGCATCGACCGCGCCCGGATCGATGGCGTTGATCGCGGCGCAGAGCCGCGCGTAGTGCAGGATGAAGCGGCGATAGCTCCATTCGGCCGGGCCGGAATAGACCGTGATCACCGCGTTGGTCGTGGGATCGACCGAGACGCTGACCTGGTTGCGCGTCACCGTACCGAAGAAGGCGGCGACCTGGGAGGCAGCGGCCGCGGTCTGGTCGACCGTGCCCGGCCGCCCCGGCGCGGGGTCGCAGGTGATGCGCCCGCGCCAGGGATAGGCGGGTTGGCCCACGCCGCCGGTCCAAGGGTCCGGCAACGCATTGCCGGACGGAATGTCCATGAACAAGAACGGATAGAAGACCACCGACATGCCGCGCCGTTTTAGGTCGCGGATCGCACGCGCGATGGAGTCGTCGGACGGCGTGCCGCCATAGGCCGGGCGGCCCAACGCGGTGGTGACGACCGCGGCCGTGCCGCGCGTGAGCCCGTGCACCATCCAGGCGTTCGGTGCGGTGACCTTGTTGGCGATCTCGACCTTCGGCCGCACCGTGCAGTGGCCGCAGCGGAGATCGTCGCCGAACCAGCCGACCACGAGCAGCACGGTGTTCACGTTCGGCAGCGAAGCTTGCAGATCGTCGATGGCGACCGTCCAGTCGGCGTCCGCCTGGCCGGCGAACTTGTTCTCCGGGCCGGTCGCGCCGCCGCCGAGATTGCGCGTGTGCACGACCGGGTCATAGGCGCGCTCGCCCGAGCCGGGGATGACCGTGATCGCCGTGACGAGATCCTCGACGCCGGAGCCGTCGCGGGGCGACACGCGGCGGAAGACCTCGAAGTTGAGCTGCGGGATGCGGTTGCCGAACTTCTCGAGCGCGAGGTTCTCGAACACCACATAGGCCGTGCCGCGATAGGCCGGCGCATTGCCCGCGCCTTCGACGCCCTCGATCAGCGGGTCCGGCAATTGGTCGGCGGTGCCGCGGTGGACCCGCATCACGATGTTCGCGGCATCGAGCGGCTTGCCGTCGGCCCAGATGCGCCCGACGCGGTCGATCGGACCTTCACACAGCGCCACCGCGAAATTGGCGAAATAGGAATAGGTCGTCTGCGTGACGGTGCCGCCGCCTCCGCCGCCCTTGCCGCCGCCCACTTCCTGCGTGGTGGTGGTCGCGACCTCGCGGAACTTGGTGGCCCAGATGATCTGGCCGGCAAGCCGCACGCGGCCGGCGATCTCGGGAACCGGCGCGCCCTCGGTCGAGGCCTGGACCTGCAGGTTGTCGAGGCGCGGCCCTTCGACATGCTGGCTTGCGCCGCCAAGGCCGAACAGGCGGTTGTCGATGAAGCTGCCGGCGAGCACGGCCG
The DNA here is from genome assembly GCA_019689975.1 of Pseudolabrys sp. Lineage (GTDB taxonomy): Bacteria > Pseudomonadota > Alphaproteobacteria > Rhizobiales > Xanthobacteraceae > Pseudolabrys. The sequence goes on along the minus strand of JADGGK010000159.1, from coordinate 524 downwards.
CGGTCTTGATACCGAGCGCGGCAAAGGTGTCTAGCCCCGCGCTCGTCGCGAGCGCGCTCGCGCCGACGGTAAGGAGAAGCGTCGCCATTCGACAGCTTAGCAGCCCGGAAACGAGAACACGAAGCGGATGCGCCGGCGCCACCAGGACGTGAGCGAGACCTCCGCGACCGAATGGCGTTCATACGAGTGCACCATGCGGTCGGGCCCGGTCAGAATCGCGCAGTGCTTGGCCGGCGCGCGCTCGTTGAGCGCGAAGAGGAGCACGTCGCCGGGCAGCATGCGGCTCGGCGACGACCAGCGCAGGTGACGTGCGGCGGCTTCGGCAAGCGTCTCGCGGCCGCCCGCCTCCGCCCAGTCGCGCGAATAGGGCGGGATCGTTTCCGGCTCCTCGCCATAGAGCGCGCGCCACACGCCGCGCACGAGGCCGAGGCAGTCGCAGCCAACACCCTTGACGCTCGCCTGATGGTGATAGGGCGTGCCGATCCAGCTCCGCGCCTCGGCGACGATGCGGGCGCGGTCAACCG
>JADGGK010000054.1 GCA_019689975.1 Pseudolabrys sp. | reverse complement strand
GCAAGGCAAGGCAAGGCAAGGCAAGGTTTGCGTCGTCGCCCGTCGCGGCGAACCTCGCCCTGACGGCGCCGGTTTCATCCGATCGGAACCTGCGCTAAGAGAGATCGCCATGCCGAAACGCCATTGGGAAGACTTCGAACCCGGTGCCGTGACTGTCTACGGCCCGCGGCTGGTGACGCGCGAAGAAATCATTGCCTTTGCCGCCGAGTTCGATCCGCAGCCCATGCATCTCGACGAGGCCGCGGGGCAGGCGACGTTGTTGGGAGGACTGGCGGCCTCGGGCTGGCATTCCTGCTGTCTATTGATGCGGATGATCGCGGACGGGTTCGTCAATCAAACGAGCTCCATGGGCGCCCCCGGCGTGGATGAGATCCGCTGGCTCGCGCCCCTGCGCCCCGGCACGCGGGTTTGGGTGCGCACGACGGTGCTTGAGACGCGCGCGTCCAAAAGCCGTCCCGAGGTCGGCTTCGTCAGGTGCCGGTTCGAGATGATCGACGAGCGCGACACCGTGCTCACCAGCCTCGTCAGTCCGCTGATGCTCGAACGCCGCGCGGCAGGAGCGCGGCGATGACATATTTTGAAGACATCGTGGTGGGCGAGCGCACGCCCGTCGGGCGGCACAGGTTCACCGCCGATGAGATCAAGGCCTTCGCCGCGCGCTTCGATCCGCAGCCCTTTCACCTCGACGAGACGGCCGCCGCGCGTTCGCATTTCGGCGCGCTGGTGGCGTCGGGCTGGCATACGGTCGCGGTCTGGATGCGCTTGACCGTCGCCCAGCGGCGGCGTCTCGCCGAGGCGGCGCGCGCCCGCGGCGAGAGCGTCGCCGGGATCGGACCGGCGCTCGGCGTGCGCGAGATGAAGTGGCTGAAGCCCGTTTATGCGGGCGACGAGATCGCCTACGAAAACGAGGTGGTCGAAACCCGATTCTCGCGCAGCAGGCCGCATCTCGGGCTCGTCACCATCCGCTCGATCGGGGTCAACCAGCGCGGCGAGACCGTGATATCCTTCCTGAGCACGACCTTCGTCGAACGTCGAGCGACCGGAGAATGACGGTGACCGCGCCCGCCGAGACGAAACGGGTCGAACGCCGCGCCCTGGCCGTTGCCTGCGGCGCGCACGCGCTGCATGACGGCTACACGGATCTCGTCTACATCATGCTGCCGATCTGGCAGCACGAGTTCGGGCTCGGCTACGCGGTGCTCGGCCTGTTGAAGACGATTTTTTCCGGCACGCTCGCGGGACTGCAGATTCCCTCAAGCCTGCTCGCGGAACGCACGAGCCCGCCGCTGGTGCTGGCGCTCGGTACCGCGCTTGCGGGTCTCGGCTATTGCTGCCTCGGTCTGAGCGGCGGCGTCCCGGCGCTGATCGCCGCGCTCTTTCTCGGCGGGCTCGGGGCGAGCGTTCAGCATCCGCTGGGCTCGTCGCTGGTGGCGCAGGCCTTCGCCGGCCCGCGCTCGCTCAGAGCGCTCGGCACCTACAATTTCGCCGGTGATGTCGGCAAGATGACTCTGCCCGCGGCGGCATCGCTGCTGTTGCTGGCGCTGCCGTGGCGCGAGGCCCTGGCCTTGCTCGGCGGCCTGGGGCTGCTGGCGGCGGTCCTGGTTTTCGCATTGATGCCGCGCATCGGCGCCGGTGTCGCGCAGGACGCGAAACAAGCACCGCGCCGCCGCGCGCCGACGTTGCGGTTCGGCTTTCCGCTGTTGCTAACCGTCGGCGTGATCGACAGCGCGACGCGCATGGCGTTCCTCACCTATCTGCCGTTCATCCTCGCCGGCAAGGGCGCCAGCCTGCAGACCGTCGGCCTGTCGCTGACGCTGGTCTTCGCCGGCGGCGCGGCGGGCAAGATCGCCTGCGCCTTGATCGGCGCGCGCATCGGAACGCTGGCGACAGTCTGGCTGACCGAAGCGGTCACCGCGCTCGGCATCGTCGTCTTGCTGCCCTTGCCGCTCGAAGCGGCGCTGCTCCTGCTGCCGGTGATCGGCGTCGCTCTCAACGGGACCTCGTCGGTGCTCTACGGCTCGGTGCCCGACCTGGTCGTGCCGGAAAAGCGCACGCGCGCGTTCGGAATTTTCTACACCGGCACCATCGGCGCCGGTGCGGTTTCGCCCGCATTCTACGGCCTAATCGGCGACGCGCTCGGAATACCCGCGACGCTGGTCGTGATCGCCGGCGGCGTCCTGGCGACGCTTCCGCTCACCGTGATGCTGCGCCCGGCGCTCGCGCGCGGCGGCGCAGCCGGAACAAAGGATGCGGCGTGACGTTCAGGCGGCGCCATGGCTGCGACGTTCAATTCCAGCCTGCCGTCGACGATCTCGGCCGATGCCGCGGACCCGTCCGCGCCGATGACGTCCGAGCAGGCCGCCGAGCTCAGGCGACTTGCCTTTGCCGCTTTCGAGCCCGACGCGTTCAAACGACGTCTTACCCGTGCGCAGGCCGCCCAGCGGATCGCGATGCTGCGTGCCAAACTCAAGCTCTTGGACGAACCACCGCACGTCCTGTGACCGCGACGCCATCCGCGGCGTGAGGCATGTCGCAACTTCTCCAGTGCCGGAACTTCCGGAACCGCCCGCGTCGCCCGCGCGTTTGCGGGTAGGAGCGATAACCAGCAGGAGGAACCCATGATCACGTTCCGTCACGTCGTCGCTGCCGCCGTGCTGCTTGCGGGTGCGGCCGCGGCAACCGCGCAGACCACCGTGATCACGCGCGAACCGGTCGAGTCGCGCACGGTCATTACGCGTGAGCGCGTGCAACTCACGCCGGTGCAACGAGAGACGATCTATCGCACCATCGTGCGCGAACGCGTCGCTCCCGCACCGCCCACCGTGACTTACGAAGTCGGCGCGCGGCTGCCGGATACGGTCGAGCTCTACGACATTCCGCAGGCTGTCGCGGTGGAAGTGCCGGCGATCCGGTCGTACAAATACATCTACGTCAACGGCCGCGTCGTGCTGGTCGACCCGGCGACGAGCGAGGTGGTCGCCGAGATCGCCGATTAGAACAAGATGCGGGCTGTCGCGCCGCCATGGCCTGCGCAGCAGAGACGCGTCGTTGCGAACCCGACGCACCCCGTTGCCGTCATTGCGCGCCCGAGCCTTGCGGGCCCGCGCGCAAGCGGGAGCGAAGCAAACCGCATGGGCAGCGCCACGATGAACGCGCATCGCGCAGGTGGCACGACAAGGATCGGATTGCTTCGTCGCTTTTGCCGGGCTCCTCGCAATGACGGCGCGGCGCCATGCCGCCCTTGCGCGGCGCTTCGCGAGGACGAGACCCGTCCATTGAACCCGACGGGAACCCGCGCCGCAGGGCGGCGCTGGATTTTCCCCGCCGCAAGGGCCATATTGTGCAGGCGAGGAGTAGATGATGTCGCTGATCAATTACCGGGCCCCCTCGGAGCTTTTTCCTAGCAGAAGCCGCAAGTCGCGGCGTCCGATCGGGTACAAGCGCTTTGCGACCGCCGCCGAGGCGATCCGCTTCGCCATGGAGGAATTGCCGCCGGAGCTTTTGCTCGGCGCCTATCTCGAAGTCGAAGAGAAACGTTTCGACGGCAACGGAATCCGCAGGCTGTACGAGAGCGCCGATTATCCCCTGCCGCGCAAGGCGAGGAAATCGGCTTCTTGAAATCGTCAGGCCACGCGTGCGGCGCGCGGGCACGTCCCGCGTCCGATCCGCCGCGGGAGCCGGCAGACGGCATCCGCCGCGTAACGGCGGGCGGCGCCAGGTTCCATGCGGGATGCGGCGCGGCCGCAAGCCTACGCCATCCTGCGACGCCATCCTGCTACGACGTCGCACCCACGATCACGATGGAGCCGAGACGGCCTCACTCCGCGGGCGTCTGCGTGGATCGCGGGGCGCTTTTCCATTGCGTCAGGCTGTCGCCGATCACCTTCATCGCGGTCATGGCCGAATGACTGAGGCTCGCGTAACCGGCGATCTCGCGCGTGACGCGATCGCCCTCGCTGCGCAGCATGTCGCGCACTCCCTGCAATTCCAGGATCACGCGGTCGATCTCTTCCATCGTCGCGCTCGATACCCGCTTGATGAGATTGCCGAGGTTCTCCGTCACCGGGTCGCGCTGGATGTCGCTCTCGGTGCGCAGCGCGCGACGCGGGCCCGACACGTCGCGTCGGACAAATTCGCGAATCTCGCCTTCGAACGCGGTGACCGCCCGTTCGACGTCGCCGAGCTTTTCGGTCGCCCGCCGCTCCTGGGCGGATTTCTCCGCCTCGATCGCCTCGCCGCGCTCGGCGCCGAAACGTTCCGATCTGATGGCCGTCATGATCTGCTCCTCGACAGGCGCAACGCGCTGCGCCGGCGCCCCCCGCCGCAACCATTGCCGCACGCAACTTGGGCGACCGTGGGGCACGAGACGTTGCGCGCGGCTCACCAATCGAATCGGAGGCCGGCGGTCACTCGCTTCGTTTCCGTCGGCTGGCCGAGATCGGTGACCGAGGTGGTCACGTGCAGCGGTCCGTAGAGCTTCTGCTCGGCGGAGAGCGTGCGATGCACCGTGGGGTCGTTGGCGGCGGTCGCAATGCCGGCCGACAAGGTGGTGCCGCTCGGCAGGATGTTGAACTTGACGTCTTTCTGATTGCTCCACACCGGCTCGGTCGGGGCGGCGGCGCCCTGGGGGAGAGCGGCGACCGGAAAGCCGGGGGCCGCCCCGTCGCCGCCCAGGTTTTCGCTGAGCGCGTAACGGTCGCGCAGCGTCAGGGAGAAACGGCCGCCGAGCGGTAGCGAGTGCTGGAACGTCGTGCCGAGCTGGCCCTGGTCATTGCCGCCATCGACGCGGGCGTCGAGGCGGGCGAAATCGCCGATGAGACCGAACGAGGCCCAGGCCGCGCCGGTCGAATCTCCCGCTGCGCGGGACGTCGGCAGCAAGGGCTGAGAATTGGCAGGTGCGGGCGCGGCGATATTGACGTCGGCGCCGAGCTTGGCGTCCCAATCGGTCGGCAGCAGTTCCTTGACCGTCACCGTTCCCGATCCGTCGGGCCTGTCCTTGCTGCTGATCTCGAGCGCGGAGGCGCGCGCCTGGGCGGGCAAAGGCGGTTTGTCGGGCGCCCTGGAAGCGAGCTCGGTCGGATCGAAGATCAGTGCCCGGCTCAGCGTTTCGCTCTCGCTCGCGCTGAGCGGCGGACCGGCCGGCGCAAGCCCCTCGCTCGCGGCGTCGGAGGCCGACGAGGCGTCCTGCGCGCCGGCGAGGGCGAGCGGTGCGAAGGCAAGCGCCAAGACCACGAAGCCGTGACGCACGCGCAGAGTCATGTCACGCCCCATCCCCGGAACTGTCCGCTCGATGTCGCTATGCTCGGGTCGACCGGTTAAGGCTTGGTTGCGCTCCTGGCACGGAACTAGGGCGAAGCTATGAAGAGGTTTTGATCGCCGGCACGGCGCCGCGACGTCCCCTCGTGGTCGCGCGATCGGCGACGCCGGTTGCGTCGCCGCCGCCGGTAGCGCGATGCCCGGGGTTCCCGGTATGATCAGGCCCAACCACCGCGACGGCGCGCACAAATCGTTGGCCCATCAGTGAACCCTCCCGCGTGACCGTCATTGCCGGTGGCGCGTGGCGGGCCCGAACGGACACCAAGCGCGGCGTCGGGCGGGAACTGGAACTCGGGCCGCTGCATTGCCCGGAGGAATACGTGAATCGAGGGCCGAGCCTATGCCGTTACCATTGATCGCGCTGACGGTCGCCTCGCAGCTCACCTTGGTTGCCGACGGCGTGCCGACATTCGACATCAACCAGAGCTGCCGGGCCGCGGCCTCTGCCGGCGTCAGTCCCGACCGCAATGCCGAGAGCTGCCGGCGGGACGAACAGTCGGCGCGCGAGGAGCTCGCCAAGGCGTGGAGCGGATATTCGGCGGCGGAACGCGCGCGCTGCACCTCGCTCGTCCGTCTCGGCGGCGCGCCGAGCTATGTCGAGTTGCTGACCTGCCTCGACATGGCCAAGTCGGCCGCCGAGTTGCCGGACGAGGCGAAGATGAAGCAGCGCAACCCGCGCTGAACGCCGCGCCAGGCGCCGAGCGTCGCGCCGAGTCACGACGAGCGCCCTGCCGCCCGCCTCGGCGCGAGAGCAGGGACTACCGAGGTCACGCAGGTCAGGGAGCCCGCGTGGGCGCGCGGCGTGCCGTCGCGCCGCCGGTCTTCGCCGCTGCTGCAGGCGGCCTAGGGTTTCCGGCCGGTCGTCGCCGCGCCGGCTCCCATCTGCGCCTGTTTGTAGGCGGACATCTGCTTCGGCTTGTTCTTGTCGGCCTTCGGTTTCTTCTTCTCTTTGGCTGGACGCATCTGACCCTTCGCCATTGCAGCCTCCCTGCGGCTTTGGGACGCCGTTTATGGTGATACGGCGCGCGACGCCCCGCAAGAGGTTCACGATTGCGGCGCCGCGGCGGCCTTCATCTTCTGTTCGATGCACTTCTCGACCACGTCGGCGCGTTTGTCGAGCGGCATGTCGGCGCGACCTTTTTCGGTCGCCATCCAGCATTCGCGCGCGGCGCGGGTATGGGTCATCGGCTCCTGCTCGGGCTTGGCTGCGGGCTCGCGCGCGGCGACGAGCGGCGCGCCGGTGCCCGCCAGCTGGTCGGTATTGCAGGCGGCGAGCAGAGGCAGGGCCAGCGCGAGCAGCAAAGCCGGCCGGCGGAGAAGATCGGCGAGGATGGCGATGGGCGTCATGGGGGAAGGTCCGGAAACAGTCGCGAATAGGCTTGGCAGGCGAGCGGCCTCTCGCCCGCGTGCGCTTTCTACGAGCGGCGCAGGCGGAAAGGCAAGGGCGGGTTGGCGCGGGCGGCGAAAGCGCGCCAGCGACGGTGACGGCGGCGCGCGGTGCGCGATCGGTTCCCACGATTTTCCGCTGTCTTTCCGGTGTCGAAAGGAAACGCAATCACTCTTCGTCTTTCGCCCGAACCCGGCCCTGTTTAGCCTGCCGCGCGAGCCTGCCGCGCGGGCCCGTCGCCGGCTTGACCTCGTGGGTGAGCGCGATGCCCATTTCGTCGAGAAAGGGTTTGTGCGGACGCTCCTCGCCCCGGCGCGCGGCTTGCCGCGACCCTTTCGGCAAGGCGGAAGACGACGAAAGCGGATCGCGCGCCGTCGGATTGTCCAGCACCGCGAGCTCGGTCGCGCGCAGGCGTTTGATCTCGTCGCGCAGGCGCGCGGCCTCCTCGAAATTCAGGTCGGCCGCGGCCGCGCGCATGCGCGCCTCCATGTCGGCGATGACCGCCTCGATGTTGTGGCCGATGGTCGCGGCTTCCGCGAAGCCGCCGGCGCGGCGCGCGTCCGTCGCGCCGGTCGAGACCAGCACGTGGTCGCGCTCGTAGACGCTGTCGAGGATGTCGGCGATCGATTTCTTCACGCTCTCCGGCGTGATGCCGTTGGCCCGGTTGAACGCCATCTGCTTCTCGCGCCGGCGGTTGGTTTCCTCGATCGCGCGCTGCATCGACCCCGTGACCGTGTCGGCATACAGGAGCACGCGGCCCTCGACATTGCGCGCGGCGCGTCCGATGGTCTGGATGAGGCTCGTCTCGCTGCGCAAAAAGCCTTCCTTGTCGGCATCGAGGATGGCGACCAGCGCGCATTCGGGAATGTCGAGGCCCTCCCGCAGCAGATTGATCCCGACCAGCACGTCGAAAGCGCCGAGCCGCAGATCGCGGATGATCTCGATGCGTTCCAGCGTGTCGACGTCGCTGTGCATGTAGCGCACGCGAATGCCCTGCTCGTGCAGATATTCGGTGAGGTCCTCGGCCATGCGCTTGGTGAGGGTGGTCACCAGGGTCCGATAACCTCTCGCAGCGACCTGGCGCACCTCGCCGACGAGATCGTCGACCTGCGTGCGGGCGGGGCGCACTTCGACCGCGGGATCGATGAGCCCGGTCGGCCGGATCACCTGTTCGACGAAGACGCCGTGGGTCTCCTCCATCTCCCAGGGTCCCGGGGTCGCCGAGACGCAGATCGTCTGCGGTCGCATGGCGTCCCATTCCTCGAAGCGCAACGGCCGGTTGTCCATGCAGGAGGGCAGGCGAAAGCCGTATTCGGCAAGCGTCGCCTTGCGGCGAAAGTCGCCGCGGTACATGCCGCCGAGCTGCGGAATGGTGACATGGCTCTCGTCGACGAAGACGATGGCGTTGTCCGGCACGTATTCGAACAGGGTCGGCGGCGGTTCGCCCGGTTTGCGGCCGGTCAGGTAGCGCGAATAGTTCTCGATGCCGGCGCAAGAGCCGGTAGCCTCCATCATTTCGAGGTCGAACAGCGTGCGCTGCTCGAGCCGCTGCGCTTCCAGCAGGCGGCCGGCGCGGTTGAGCTCCTCGAGGCGCTGGCGCAGCTCGACCTTGATGTTGGCGATCGCCTGCAGGAGCGTCGGGCGCGGCGTCACGTAATGCGAATTGGCGTAGACCTTGACGAATGCGAGTTCGTCGGTCTTGGCGCCGGTGAGCGGATCGAACTCCTCGATCTTCTCGATCTCGTCGCCGAACAGGTGCACGCGCCAGGCGCGATCCTCGTAGTGGGCCGGAAACACGTCAACCACGTCGCCGCGCACGCGAAACGAGCCGCGGAAGAAGTCACCGGCCGTGCGTTTGTACTGCAGCGCGACGAGATCGGCGATGAGCTGGCGTTGATCGATCCGGCCGCCCTGTTTCAGCGTGAAGGTCATCGCCGAATAGGTTTCCACCGAGCCGATGCCGTAGATGCAGGAGACCGAGGCAACGATGATCACGTCGTCACGTTCGAGCAGCGCGCGCGTCGCGGCGTGGCGCATGCGATCGATCTGCTCGTTGATCGACGATTCCTTTTCGATGTAGGTGTCGGTGCGCGGGACGTAGGCTTCCGGCTGGTAGTAGTCGTAATAGCTGACGAAATATTCGACCGCATTGTCGGGAAAGAAGGACTTGAACTCGCCGTAGAGCTGCGCGGCAAGCGTCTTGTTGGGCGCAAGAACGAGTGCGGGACGCTGCGTCTCCTCGATCACCTTGGCCATGGTGAAGGTCTTGCCCGAACCGGTGACGCCGAGCAGCACCTGCGTGCGCTCGTTGCGTTTGATGCCCTCGACGAGCTCCCTGATCGCCTGCGGCTGATCGCCCTTGGGCGTGAGATCGGAGGCGATCTTCAGTCGTCTGCCGCCCTCGGATTTCTCCGGTCGCGGCGGTCGATGCGGCGTCCACACCCGCGCGGCGAATTCCGGCCGTCCCTCGCGCAGAAGCCGTTCGAGCGCGCGCTGGCTTGCCATGGCGGAAAAGCCGCTCGGCTGCGTCGGCAGGTCGGCGCGCGGCAGGCGGTACTTGCCTTCCTTCATCCTCGCTCGCTGCGGCGGGGAAGCTTGCTCCGGCGGGCGCGTTTCCTCGCCGCGCGCGCCGTCGCCCGCCTCACTTGCAGGGGAGGGATCGGCGTCGCGGCCTTCCTCGCCGAGCCCCAGTTCCTCCGCCAGGCGCGGGTCGAGCCCGGTGATCGGCGAGGCGGCATAGTCACGTTGCGGCGCCTCGCCGAATCCTTCGCGCAATGATCTGCGCGCGACGTGCGCGGCGGAGAAATCGCGCCGCCGATCCCACGAATTGTCCGGCGGCGGCGAGAGCCCGGTGCCGGAGCCGATCCCCGCGGTTCCCTTAACGATCGCCGGATTGAGCAGGTCGGCGAGCGCTTCGGGCGTCGCGGCCGCGGGCGGCCGGGCGGCCTTCGCGCGCGTCGGTCGCGCGGGATCCTTGACGTTTCGCGGCCGATCGCCGGATTTGGCGGGAGGTTTCGCCATCGGTCCCGAATATGGGGCGAGTCCGCGTGGGGGGAAAGGGATGTGGGCGAGACCGCCTCCGCGAGCTGCGGCATGGGTGCCGCGCATTTATTCCCGCGGCCGCGGGCGGCCGCACCTTGCCTCGCGTCGCGGCTCGGCATCGCGCCCGCGCCGCCTTCGTCTTTACCGGCGGTCCTATTCAGGCGCGCTCGCTGCGCGCGGGATCCCGGCGAAGCGACATCGCCGCTTGGCGCAAGCATGTCGGACACAGGCAATCCCCGCGCAAGACCGGCGTCATCGGCACCCGATAGGGCGCGGCGGCGCACCAGCAGTCGGCGGACAAGCCGCACTCGAAGACGGCGCCGCAGCGCGCGCAATCCGTGCGGCGGGCAGCCGGTATGCGGGGTGACTCGGCGGGCGACATGGCGGCGCACGATTGAAAAGCGGAGTTGGCGCGGCCGCAAGCTGCAAGTCGGCCCATCTCGCACCGACGACCCCCGCGCGCATCAGGGACGGCAGCCGCAGCGAAATGGCGCCGGGCGCGGTCTCGGCGCGGTTTTTTCGGCGATGGGATCGCTCGGCCGCAAAAAAATCGCGATTCCAGGAAAGGAGCCTTGCCGGGGCGTACGCTTGGCCGGGTCGGTGCCCGGCCCGCTGCGATCGCCTGCGCTCAGGACCGGCATTGACGGCATCCGACACCCAACCGCCCGCGACGCTTTGCGTCTTGCGTCCAAGCCCCGGGAGAGAGGCGAATCGTCGCTTTGCCCGATCGCCATCCGGCACCGGCGTTATAAGCTCCGACCACCGACGTCGTTTCGTTCCGCCGGGATAGGATTTCGTCGCGCCCAGCCGTCGAGCACGCGCATGAACGATCTCACCACGACCGCCGCGCTGGCGATCTTTGCGGCGACCTATGTCATCGTCGCGCTCGGCAAGATCCCGGTCTACCGCATCGACCGCGCCGGCGCCGCCTTGCTGGGCGGCAGCCTGATGGTCGGGGCCGGCGTGCTGTCGCTCGAGGAGGCCTATCGCGCGATCGACTTCGACACCATCACCTTGCTTCTCGGCATGATGATCGTGGTGGCGAACCTTAGGGTGTCGGGCTTCTTCCGCCTCGTCAATGACTGGATCGCGCGGCACGTGCGCCATCCCCTCGGGCTGCTCGTCGCGGTCGTGCTCACGGCCGGCCTGTTGTCGGCCTTTCTGGTCAACGACGCGATCTGCCTGGTGATGACGCCGCTGGTGCTGGAGGTGGTCGATCGGCTCAAGCGCAATGCGGTGCCGTATCTCCTGGCGATCGCGATGGCGTCCAACATCGGCAGCGTCGCCACCATCACCGGCAATCCGCAGAACATGATCATCGGCAGCCTGTCGGGCATCCCCTACGCCGCATTTGTCGCCGCGCTGGCGCCGATCGCCGCCTTCGGCCTGCTCGTCACCACGCTTCTCATCGCCTTGGTCTATCGCCGCGAATTCCTGGGCGGCGAGCCGCTGCCCTTGTCGTTTCGTCCACCGCGCTATCACGGGCCGCTGCTCCTGAAGACGGGGCTCGTGGTTCTCGTCATGATGACGCTGTTCTTCCTCGGCCAGCCCGTTGCCAAGGTCGCCATCGTCGGCGGCGCCTTCCTGCTGCTCACCCGCCGCGTGCGGCCCGACAAGGTCTATCGCGAGATCGACTGGCCGCTGCTCATCATGTTCGTGGGCCTGTTCATCGTGGTCGCGGGGCTGGAAAAGACCGTGGTCGGCCCCAATCTGCCGACGCTTGCGGGCCACCTCCACCTCGACAACGGCGCCTGGCTCGGTGCGATCACCGCGGTATTGTCCAATCTCGTCAGCAACGTTCCGGCCGTGCTGGTGCTCAAACCTTTCGTCGCCAACCTGCCCGACCCGCAGCGCGCCTGGCTCACGGTGGCGATGGCGGCAACATTCGCCGGCAATTTCACGCTGGTGGGCTCGGTGGCCAATCTTATCGTCGCGCAGCGGGCAAAGGCGCGCGGGGTCGAGCTCGATTTCCGGTCCTATTTCGTCATCGGCGCGCCGTTGACGCTCGTCACCCTCGCCGCGGGCCTGCTGTGGCTCGGCCGGATGTGAGCTTTCAATAGGTTGCCCATCCGGCCCCCCGCCGGGAGAAGCTGAAGATCTCGAAGCCTCAGTCGTCCAGGAGAAGCACCGGATGAACAGGCACAGGAACGCCCGGCTGACGCCGAGCGCTCGAGGACGGATTGTCATGCTGGTTCGGCGCGGGCCGATACGGAACGCGAAGACGACTAGCGCGCGGGGGCCAGTCGCAGGATGCGACCGGCCGCATTGTCGGTCAGAAGATAGAGCGCGCCGTCGGGCCCCTGGCGCACGTCGCGGATGCGTTCGCGCAGGTCCTGCAGGATGCGCTCCTCGCCCGTCACCTTGTCGCCGTGCAGCGCGAGGCGCGACACCAGCTCGAACTTGAGCGCGCCGTTGAAGAGGCTTCCCTTCCAGCCGGGGAACAGGTCGGCGGTGTAGAAGGCCATGCCGGACGGCGCGATCGAGGGCGTCCAATGCCAGACCGGATCGATCATTCCCGGCGCGTGTCGCTTGCCGGTGCCCACGGGCGAGCCGTCGTAGTTGCGGCCGAAACTGACCACCGGCCAGCCGTAATTGCCGCCCTTCTCGATGATATTGATCTCGTCGCCGCCCATCGGGCCGTGTTCCTGCTCCCACAGCTTGCCGTCGGCGGGGTTGAAGGCAAGTCCCTCGGCATTGCGCAGCCCGTAGGCCCAGATTTCCGGCAGCGCATCGTTGCGGCCGACGAAGGGATTGTCGGCGGGCGCCTTGCCCTCGGGCGTGATGCGCACGATCTTGCCGATATGGTTGTCGAGCTTCTGGGCGTCCTCCTTCGCGGTGAAATGGTCGCCGAGGGTGATGAACAAATTGCCGTCGGGCGCCTGTACCATGCGGCAGCCGATATTGAGCCCGTGCGAGACGGGGCCGACTTGGCGGAAGATCACGGTGAGGCCCGCAAGCCGCGGGTCGTTGCGTTCGCCCGCGCGGGCGCCCTCGAGCCGGGCCTGCGCCACCGCGATGCGACCGCCGCGCTCGTGCGGTTCGGCATAGCAGAGGAAGACCCGGTTGTTGCGCTGGTAGGCGCGGTCGAGGATCACGTCCATCAAGCCCGCCTGCGCGATCGCGAACACATGCGGGACGCCCATGATCGGTTTCGACAATTCGCCTGCGCGGGTGACGATGCGCATGCGGCCGGGGCGCTCGGTGACGAGCATGCGTCCGTCGGGCAGGAAGGCGAGCGACCAGGGATGCACCAGGCCGCCGGCGATGGTTTCGACATGAAGTTCGCCGGCCGAGGAAAGGAATTGCGGCGCGGCCGCCGCCGGCGATGCGGCCGCCAGCACGGCCGCAAGCACCATTGTTCGCTGCATGGTCACTCCCGGGTTGGCGCTCCAACTCTATGCCGGAGCAATCTATTGCCAAACCCGCGGGCGGCAGGAAAGGCGTCAGCGTTCGCCGTGCTTGTCGCGCGGCGCGAGCGACAGGCCAGTCATGGCGAGAAATAAGAGGCCGAGCAGCAGCGCAAGACCGAACAATCCGCCCTCATTGTCGACGACGCTTTCCGGCGCGTGCGCGCGCGCCACGTCGATGGTCAGCGCCACCGCCGCGACCAGGGTCGAGGCGGCAAGACCCGCGGTGGCGGCGAGGGCGGCGAATGCGGCGGCGCGGCGCGCCCTGCCGGGGCCGTCGTCGATCGGCGGGCGGAAACCGGCTATCTCAAGAGGTTCGCGCATGTCGCGCCTCGAACGAATCGTCCGCTGCAGCGCTGCGACTGTGACCGCGGAACAGGGCGCGCCTTCGGCGCGATTGCGGCAGGGACGGATTGGAACCGGGGCAATTTCAGGGCAGCGCGCAACCTCCCGCGCGGCCCGCGGCGCTATTCGGCGAGGGCGAGCGGCTCGGGTTGCCATTCCATGGGCACGTGACCGGGCTCGCCGGCCACGCGCTCGAGCCAGGCGCGAACCGCCGGGTAGCGGCCGAGATCGAAGTCGCACTGCTCGGCGAGATGGGTGTAGGCATAGAGCGCGATGTCGGCGATCGTGGAGTGCTCGCCGACGAAGAAGCGATGCTTGGCGAGATGCATCTCCATGACGCCGAGCGCGCGGTAGCCGTTCTCCAGCCAATCCTCGAGCGCATGCCGCTGCAGTTCGCGCCCACCCTTGATCAGGCAGAGCCAGAAATAGGCGGCGCCGATATTCGGCTCCAAGCTGTGCTGCTCGAAGAACATCCACTGCAGCGCCTCGGCGCGCGCGATGCGGTCCTCCGGCGCGAGCGTCGTGCCGCCGGCGACGTACCACAGGATGGCGTTGGACTCCGCGAGATAGCGGCCGGGCGCGACCTCGAGCAGCGGGATCTGCCCGTTCGGATTCTTGGCGAGGAATTCCGGCGTGCGGCTCTCGCCCCGCAGGATGTCGATCTCGACAAGCCTGTAGGGAATGCCGAGCCGTGCCAGCGCAAGGCGGACCTTGTAGCTGTTGCCGGAGCGCTGATCCGAATAGAGCGTATACATGGCTCTCCCCAGTCTTGGCCTGGCGAGCAAACCCGCCGAGTTCGGCAATAGCATGACCGCGCGACGATGGACGCAGCATGCATCAAATTCGACCTGCTCCGCAATGGCGGACGGTCGTGTGCCGACATCGCCGACGGCGGGAAAGTTCTGTCGCCGCGCGCCCCTTATGGCCGGGTTTGCGGGCGCCCGCGATCGCGAGGTGTCGGCGGCGGCGCGAATGCGAGCCGATTGGAACGTATTCTAGCCCGCAGGCCCCGCGACGTTAGTCGTGGGAACGGAGGCAAACGCGGCCTTCACGGATGCGGTACGCATCGCCACGCCGGTCACCAACGCGCGCGCGGCGAGGAAGCACAGCACGGCGATGATGCCGCCGGCGATCATGTCGACGAAATAATGCCCGCCGTCGACCGGGATCGATATCAACATGATGGCATTGATCGCGACGATGCCCCAGCGGATGAACGGCACCTGCCAGGCGCAAAGGGTTAGAATCACCGCCAGGGCGGTGTGAAAGCTAGGGAAGGTAATGAGGCCGACCGCGCCGGCCGCCGTGAGTTGCCGATAGGAGCCGTCGCGCAAACCGAAGAATATCGGCAAATGCACGTCGCGCGTCGCCGGAACAATGTCGGGATAGTCGGCGGCGCGAAGCTGAAGCAGGCCCCAGACGCCTTGTGCGGGAACCATCGCGGCAATCGCGATGGTCGCGAGCGCCGCAAGAACGAACCCGAGCGCGAAGACACGCAGCCACTCCAATCGTCCGATCCAGGCGAGTGCGAGTACCACGATGGCGGTCTGCGGCAAGAGACTCAAATAAGCGGCACGGAACAGGGGATGGATTGCCGCGTGTGAATTCATCCATGCGAGCAGCGCGGGCCAATCGAACCCGAGCGCGCTGTCCGCCGCCTCGAACCAGTGGTCGTAAAGCGGCCCTCCCAGACTGGCACCGATGTAGGACAGCGGCGCGCCGACCGCGGCGAATGCGATGATCTGCGCGGTGCAGGCAAGGGCGCCGGCGAGACGCGGGTCGGTGCGTCGATATTCATACAGCCAATAGCCGGCCAGCATGACGGCGACGCCTAGCGCGGGAAGCAGGAACGAACGCAAGACCACGTGGAAGCTCGACAAAGCCGCCACGGCCAACACCAGCGCGGCGACGCCGCCGATGATCGTCCAGATGAGGCCGTCCACCAGGCGCAGCCCGGCCGTAGGGACGATCGCTTCGTTTCTTCCGCGCGGCATGCCGACTGGCTGCGAGAGTGGGGTCCGATCAGATCGAATTGGCCTCGTCATTGCGGCAAGCCGCGCGTTGCAAGGAGCCCCCAAGGGCCGACGCAGCAATCCAGGATGGGTCTTTCAAGTCCGGATTGCTTCGCCCTCGCTTCGCTCGGGCTGGCAATGACGGGTCAACGCCACCGAAATCCGCTCTAGCATGCCGCGGTTGCCTCGCAGTTAACCGGCTCCCATGAAAACCGCGGCATCCGCGGCGGTCCGGAATCGTCCATTCCTGCGATCGATGCGGAGCATCGCGTTTCTTGACCAATCGCCCTCTTGCTGGCGGCGGCGGCCGGCATTAGTACGGGTGGCCGCTCGACCGCGGCCTTGCCGGGAGCTCCCCATGCCCTTCCTTGCCGACCACCTCGCGCGCATCAAGCCGTCGCCGACCATCGCGGTAACGGACAAGGCGCGCGCGCTGAAGGCGGCCGGCCGCAACGTCATCGGCCTCGGCGCGGGCGAGCCCGATTTCGACACGCCCGACAACATCAAGGAGGCGGCGATCCGCGCCATCCGCGAGGGCAGGGCGTCGAAATACACCAATGTCGACGGCATCCCCGAGCTCAAGGAGGCGATCGTCCGCAAGTTCAAGCGCGAGAACGGGCTCGACTACAAGCCGTCGCAGATCACCGTCGGCGCCGGCGGCAAGCAGGTGCTGTACAACGCCTTCATGGCGACGTTGAACCCGGGCGACGAAGTCATCATTCCCGCGCCCTATTGGGTAAGCTATCCCGATATGGTGCGGCTTGCCGGCGGCACGCCGGTCGAGGTCGTCTGCAGCATGGACAACGGCTTCAAGATCACGCCCGAGCAGCTCGAACGCGCGATCACGCCGCGGACCAAGTGGTTCCTCCTCAATTCGCCCTCGAACCCGACCGGCGCCGCCTACACGCGCGCCGAACTCAAGGCCTTGACCGAGGTCCTCATGCGGCACGCGCATGTGCACGTCATGACCGACGACATGTATGAGCATCTCGTCTACGACGATTTCGTGTTCACGACCGCCGCGCAGGTCGAGCCCGCGCTCTATCCGCGCACGCTCACGATCAACGGGGTCTCGAAGGCCTATTGCATGACCGGATGGCGCATCGGCTTCGCCGGCGGACCCGAGCCGCTGATCAAAGCGATGGCGATGATCCAGTCGCAGTCGACGACCAACCCGGCCGCGGCGTCGCAATGGGCCTCGGTCGAGGCGCTCGACGGTCCGAAGGATTTCATCGCCAGGCACAATCGTATCTTCAAGGAGCGGCGTGACCTCGTCGTGTCGATGCTCAACCAGGCGCAGGGCATCAAATGCCCGGTGCCGGAGGGTGCCTTCTATGTTTATCCATCCTGTGCCGGCGCCATCGGCAAGACCGCGCCCTCGGGCCGCAAACTCGCAAACGACGCGGATTTCGTCACGGAGCTGCTGGAGGCGGAAGGCGTGGCGGTGGTGCAGGGCACGGCCTTCGGCCTCGGACCGGCCTTTCGCATTTCCTACGCGACGAAGACCGAAGATCTGGAAGAGGCCTGTCGTCGCATCCAGCGCTTCTGCGGGAACCTGACATAGCCGCCGCCTGCCGCGCGCGATCGCCGCTCCCCGCGGGGCCGGCGGCATCGCCTCATGCCCGTTCCGCGCGTCATATCCGCCCTTGCCAGCCCCGTTGCCGCCTGAGACGATAGCACCATTGGGCCGGGAAACCCGGGTCCGACCTCCCGGCCGGAGAGGGAGGTAATGCATGGCTCGGAACGGCAGAGACCCCGGCGGCACACGAAACGCGGGTCCCCGGTGCATCGCGCTGGTGGGCCCTTTCCAGAGCGGCAAGACGACACTGCTCGAAGCAATCCTTGCCCGCACCGGCGCGATCCAGCGCCAGGGCACGGTCGAGGCCGGCACCACCGTCGGCGACGCGAGCAAACAGGCGCGCGACCACAGGATGAGCGTCGAGGCCTCGATCGCCACCACCGCATTCATGGGCGACGACTACACCTTCATCGATTGTCCGGGATCGATCGAATTCATCCACGACATGCGCGCGGCCCTGCCGGCGGTCGACGCCGCGGTGGTGGTCTGCGAGGCCGACGAGAAGAAGGTGCCTCAGCTTCAGCTCATCCTGCGGGAACTGGAGGATCTCAACATCCCGCGCCTGTTGTTCCTCAACAAGATCGACAAAGCCGACAAACGCGTGCGCGAGACGATCAAGCTCCTCCAACCGGCGTCGCGCGTGCCGCTGCTGCTGCGGCAGATCCCGATCTGGAACAACGACATCATCTCGGGCTTCGTCGACCTCGCGCTGGAGCGCGCCTATGTCTACAAGGAATATGCGCCCTCCGAGATCGTCGAACTTGCCGGCGAGAATCTCGACCGCAAGAAGGAGGCGCGTTTCTCGATGTTGGAGACGCTCGCCGACCATGACGACGAGCTGATGGAACAGCTGCTCGAGGATATCGAACCGCCGCGCGACAAGATCTTCGACGACCTCGCCAAGGAACTGCGCGAACGCCACATCGTGCCGGTATTGCTCGGCGTGGCCACGCGCTCGAACGGAGTGCTGCGGCTGCTGAAGGCGCTGCGCCACGAGTCGCCCGGCATCGCCGAGACGGCAGCGCGGCTCGGCGTCAAACCGGCCAACGAGGCCGTGGCGCTCGTGCTCAAGACCTTCCACACCGCGCATGGCGGCAAGATGTCGGTCGTCCGCGTGCTCGCCGGAACCGTCGGCGACGGCACGATCCTGCACAAACCGGAAGGCGAGGCCGGCCGCGTCGCCGGCGTGTTCAAGCTGATGGGCCAGCAATTCGAGAAGCGCGGTCAGGCGAGTGCAGGGGAAACGGTCGCGCTCGGCAAGCTCGACGGCGCCAAGACCGGGGATACGCTCTCGAGCGGCAAGCAGGCGCATGCGGCGATCGCTTCGGTAAAGCCTTATCCGCCGGTTCTTGCCGTCGCCGTGCAGGCCAAGGAGCGCAAGGATGACGTCAAACTCGGTGTCGCCTTCACCAAGCTGACCGAGGAAGATCCGTCGTTGACGATCGTGCACAATGCCGAGAACCACGAGGTCGTGATCTGGGGCCAGGGCGAGATGCATCTGCGGGTCGCCGCCGAGCGCCTCGGCGAACGCTACGGCGTGCCGGTGACGACGCGGCCGCCGACCGTCGGCTACCGCGAAACCATCCGCAAGCCGATCACGCAGCGCGGGCGGTACAAGAAACAGTCCGGCGGCCACGGCCAGTACGGCGACGTCGTGCTGGAGATCAAACCGTTGCCGCGCGGCTCCGGCTTCCAGTTCGAGGATCGCATCACGGGCGGCGTGGTACCGCGCAATTACATTCCCGCGGTGGAGGAGGGCGTCATCGACGCGCTCAAACAGGGACCGCTCGGCTTCCCGGTCGTGGATTTGCATGTCGCCCTCGTCGACGGCTCCTATCACACCGTCGACTCGTCGGATCAGGCCTTCCGCACCGCCGGTCGCATTGCCATCGTCGAGGGCCTGCCGCAGTGTCAGCCGGTGCTGCTCGAGCCGATCGACGAGGTCGAAATCGTCTGCCCCAGCGAGGCCACCGCCAAGATCAACGCCATTCTCTCGAGCCGGCGCGCGCAGATCCTCGGCTTCGATGCGCGCGAGGGCTGGGAGGGTTGGGAT
>JADGGK010000158.1 GCA_019689975.1 Pseudolabrys sp. | reverse complement strand
GCTCCTCCGACAAACGCACCGATGCGATTCGAACCGAGCGCGCGCTCGTCGAGCGGCGGAAAAGCGGCCGCGCCGTCCGGCATGGACGTCTTTGCCTAGTCGGGATTCGCCTCGTCGGGTCTTGGCAAACGCCCGACCGGCGCCATCAGCTCCGACGCCGCTTCGTGCGCCGCGAGCCGATCGCTACGCGATTGCGCAGCGGATCGCTACTGGTCGGGAAATGGATGGGTTAGCTCATGACATGGACCCGCGTGCCCTCGGCGACAAGGGCAAAGATCGCGAACGGAATTGAATTTTCTCCACAGATCAGTCCGGACATCGGACCGAACTCGGTCATGAAGGCGCCGAAACGCGCGGGCTGACGATCACCTGGGCACTCGCGATCAACCGCGTACGCGCGCACGCGCCTGCCGTGCGCGAGCTCATTGCGCTGGTTCACGAGGGGGTGGGCGAGCGCGTGCGCGAGGGGAGCTGGCATGGACTCCACTCGACGCGGTCGTTGGTTGCGCGGCCTCGCGGGCGCGGAATGAAAACGGCTGCCGCGGCCGCCGCGCGGAAATAGCCACGCCGCCAATTTTCGTCGGAGGCTTGATTCCTCGCGACCGAACTGATTGGCTTCGGAGCCACTCCGCTTTCTTCCGCCGAACGCGATCCTTCGTCGGTCTCATGGACAACCCCGATTTTCTCATTATCGGAGGGGGAAGCGCGGGCGCCGTGCTCGCCTCCCGGATCTCGGAAGACCCGCGCGTGCGGGTGCTGCTGATCGAGGCGGGTATCGACACGCCGCCGCACGCCATGCCGCGCGATATTGCCGATACCTTTCCAAGCTCGACGCTGAACCAACTTTATTTCTGGCCGCGCCTCGAGGCGGCGCGATCGGCGAGTTCGCCCGCCCGCCCCTTCCCGCAAGCGCGCGTGATGGGCGGCGGCTCGAGCGTCATGGGTCTGTGGGCGCTGCGAGGCATGCCGTCCGACTACGATGCCTGGGCGGAGGCCGGAGCAGACGGCTGGGGCTGGAAGGACGTGCTGCCCATCTTCCGGGGTCTCGAAAAGGATGCCGATCGCGACGCCACTCAATTCCCGGGAGGGTCTTACCCGATCCGAAGACTGGCGCGGGACGAATGGCCGCTGTTCGTGCAAGCCATCGAGAGCGCGGCGCAGGCGCGCGGCCTCCGATTCATCGCCGACATCAACGAAACACCGGGCGACGGTTTCTTCCCCATGCCGCTCAGCCAGGACGAGGAAGGGCGCGCGTCCAGCGCCCGCGTGTTCCTGACGAACGAGGTGCGGCGGCGCGCCAATCTCGCGATCATGCCCGAGACGACGGTCAGAAGTCTTCGGTTCGAGGGAACGCGCGCAATCGGCGCCATCGTGCGACGTGGGGACGAAACCCGGCAAATCGACGCCCGCGAGGTCGTCCTGTGCGCGGGTGCGATCCATTCGCCGGCGATCCTGCTGCGTTCGGGCATCGGCCCCGCGGAGGAGCTGCGCCGGCTCGGCATCGAGCCGGTGGCCGATCGGAAAGGTGTCGGTCGCAATCTCCAGAACCACCCCTATCTCCATCTGGCGCTGACATTGCCGCCACGCGCGCGCCTTGCCCGCCGCTTGCGACAATTCGCGGTCGCGGGAATCCGCCTGTCGTCCGGGGCGGAGGGCTGCCCGCGCGGCGACCTTTTGCTGTTCATGATCGGACGGGTGAGTCCACGCGCCTATGGGCCGGACATTGGCATGCTCGGCGCGGCACTCTATTCTCCCTTCTCACGCGGGAGGGTCAGCCTGCGCGGCGCCGATCCCGACACGCCGCCGCGAATCGAGTTCGGCTTCTTTGATGATCCGCGTGATGCACCGCGGATGATGAAAGCGGTGCGCTTCGCAGAGGGCCTGCTATTGGAACCGGGCGTTGCCGCCACCTATCATGATGCGTTCTTGCTGCCGCCGGTCATGTCGCTTCATCAATTCAACCGGCCGGGGCTGCAAGGCGCGAGCCTTGCGGCGGCGGCAAAAATGGTATTGAACGCGCCGCCGGCGATCAGCCGTCTCGTGTTGCAACGGGTTCTCGGGCCGGGCCGCTGGTTTGCCAACCGGCGCAACCACGCGCCGCTCCAAGACGCCGAAATCCTTGCGGCGGTCGCGCCGATGGCACACCCGATCGGCACCTGCCGAATGGGACGTCCCGGCGACCCCGACGCGGTCGTCGATGCGGCCTGCCGCGTACATGGTGTCGGCAATCTGCGCGTGGTCGACGCCTCGATCATGCCATCGATCCCCAGCGCCAACACGAATTTGCCGACGCTCATGGTTGCGGAAAAGGCGGCTCGCGTGATCCGGTCGCAAGCAACGGCGATGGCCTGATGCGGGCCCTGGCCGCCGGGGGCAACATCCGCGGCAGGTCGCAAGCGCCCCTGCGTCGCCGGATTCCTGCTCGACGGCATCGCTATTTGCGCGTTCGATCGCGCCCCGCGCGACCCGTCGATTCGGGGACGGTTCTCCGCAATCCCTCGGGTCGCGCGACCGGGACGATGCCCCTTCCGAAGGAGCCGCATGAACCTTCACAAGAAGGCCCGTCTGACGCCGATTGGTCGAGAGCGGATCGTTCGACTGGCCGAGAACGGGCAACCGCCGAAGACCGTTGCCGAAGCCGCGGGCGGCTGCCCGCAGACGGTTCGCAAACGGGTTGACCGGTATCGGCGCGACCACCACGCGCGCCCGCGCAGCGTATCGAAATCGATGCGCAACAGGTTCGCATCGTGGGGTCGAAAAGCGAACCGCTGCGCACGCTGATCGCCGCCGCCAGCGCAAAAACGGCGGAGTTCGGGGTCCCGGTTTGGTGGCGAATTGGCGCGCCGGAAGGGATTCGAACCCCTGACCCCCAGATTCGAAGTCTGGTGCTCTATCCAGCTGAGCTACCGGCGCCCGGCGGGTGGTGCGCAGGCAACATGCCACGGCAGGGTCAGGTTGGCGAGCGCTCTCTGCCGGGTGCGCCGGTGCGGTCATTGCGCGTTGCCAAGGAGCGGTAATTCTGGCGTGGCCGCACGGAGGGCCGCGGCGGAAGCTCCGGGGGCGCATCCCCGCGTCCCTGCGAACCGACGGTAGCGAGGCCGCGCGGGGGTATCCGCCGGCCGTCACGGCGAGCAGAGCCTCCGGGCAGACCCCTGTGGTGGGAGACCCATCGTTGCCGTCGCACGACACGCAAGGTGTCCGTATCTCGAGCCGTTGCGATGAAGCGTCGATCCGTGGTGATGAAGGCGCCGCTACCCGGATCGGACGGACCACGCGCTGCGAGGCGATCCAGCGCGGCGATCTCGTCGCCGCAAATTATGGCCGCAAGACCCCCCTTCACGTCGCCGATCTGCGCAGCCGGCTGGCGAGCCTGTCGCCCATTGACGCGACTCGTAAGGATAACGAGCTCAGCACGAGGATAACAAGTTCAGCAAGGCGGCGCGCCGACGCTGAAAGTAAATCGATCCCGACCT
>JADGGK010000157.1 GCA_019689975.1 Pseudolabrys sp. | reverse complement strand
AACATGGGGGCGCGCGGCCTCCCATTCCTCCTCGGCGATGGGCCACAGGAAGCGCACCGGGCCGTCCTCGGCAAGTCGATGCGGGCGCAGGTCCTTGTCCGTGCGCAGTTCGTTTGGCTGTTTCTCCGGTTCCTTATCCTGCGCCCATGCGCGCGCGACCTTGTCCATGTCGTTGTTCGGTACGTAAAGCCGCACGACGCTCGCCGTGCGCGCGGGCGGACAGACAATCTCCGGCGCAGCGCGCCGTTCGAGCCAGCGCAAGGCGTCCTTCTTGGCGTCCGAGAACTCGGTGCGGCGGAAGCCGAGATTGCCGGCGGCGAGGAGCGCTTGAAACAGGCGGTGCGGATTGGGCGGCCACTCGGACGGGAAATAGGTTCGCTCCCGCTCCGACCGGCGCCCGTGATAGCGGCCGGCGAGGAAATGCGCCTCGATGCAGAGCCAGCGGGTCACGGGTTGGAATCCCCGTTCTTGCCCTTGCGGCTCTTACCCTTCTTGCTGCCCTTCTCCTCCATCTCTTTTTCGACCTCGGCCCTTGCTCGATCCGGGTCCAAGAATTCGTATCGACCGCTCTTCCGCTCGCCGAAGCCGTCTGCAGCCTTCTGCGCGAAGGCAAGCAATTCGCCGCTATCAGGAGCGACTTCCTGCCGCGATCCATCATTGAAGACCACCTCCCACTTAGATGACCTGTCCGGATCTTTGACGAGCAAGCACCCCTGGCGAAGATCATGGGGGCGGTCGTAGCTGATAGCAACAAGCGCGAGACCAAGAATGTAACGGCGAAGCGCATCGCCAGTTTGGCCTTTGGGTCCTATTGCACGTAGACAAACAAGATTCAGGATTGCCTCGCGGCGGATTTCCCCATGGACAATCACGCCGCCGTGGGTGCCTTCGGCCGGCGCGGCCTTAAGGCCAAAGGCGCTGCCGATTTTCTTGCCGTCCTTTGTTTTGGTCTCCAGGAACTCATCGTCGAAGAGTTCTTCTTTCACGTAGTCAATGGGTGGGAAATATTGCGCCGAGCGTTGCAGCTCGGCGACGTCATACGCGCGGATAGTGGAGGCGACGATCCTCGGGAGTTTCGCTTGCGTGCCGCGTGAATCCCACGCACCAAAGACGAGCGACGTGGGCGCGATCCTCGCAAGCAGCGTGGCGTCACCGCTTTCCTGATAAGTGCAGAATGCCTCCTTCAGCTTAGGGCCGAGCGTGGAATAGCGCACGATGGCGTCGGCTGCGCGGTGGCCGGCATCGAGAAGGTTCACGATCTTGTTGCCGGCTTTGATCTCGATCTGCGGGACGAGCCGGGAATAGGGCGTGTCTTCGCCGTTCGTTTTCTTGAACAGCGGCTCCATGCGGTTCGCCTGCGAGCCGACCGTGTCGATGATGGCGATGCGGATGACTTTGTTTGGATCGTTGGCGTCTCGAACGTCGTCAATGTTGTAGCCTGCCTTGCGGCTATTCTCTCTCCGGGACTCAACCTTTAGCGTTGCGCTACCCAAGTCTGCATCAATTTTGTATCCGTCCTTGCCGCCGCCTTCGGGCGCCGCGAAGGTGGGCGGAAAGATCACCGCATCGCGCCCTTCCGCGGGCATGAGCCATTGACGGCACACGAGTGCCGCCGGCCCGTCCGCCGCGAGCATCTTGTCGGCCAATTCGTTCCACGTGCTCATTGCCCGTCCTCCTTTTTCGGCAAAGGCTGAGCCCAGCCGAAGCTTTTGTATTGCCTGTTGCGCATCACCACGGGAAATCGGTAACCAGTATGCGTGTGGCCTGCTCCGACCATCGCCACTGGCACCACGGCAATGTCCAGAGGACTATCCCAGACGTGATACGCGAACCATCGCCGCTCGTCCGCAACAGGAATTGGACGACAGCGTTGCAGGCCAATCGTGGCTAGAATTTCGGTGGCAGGCGACGTGCGAACCGGGATATCCTGCGCATCGGGGGAAAACCCAACGTCAAGTGCTTCCCACGAAGCAGAAGGGTCGAAACCGAGGCGCCCCTTCATTGGAATTCTTTCGCCCAACAACTTGGAACCAACGCAAAGGCGATCATTCGCTTCGACCGCTAATCTCCAAGTATTGTTAAGCTCGTTGAGCTTGCTGTCGGGCCCCTGGTTTCCCGCCCACGTCTTCAATTCGGAATCGTCGCTTCCGTCGTAACCAGCTTGCCACCAGTCAAGGGTGAGTTCGAAAGGTGCGCCGAAGTGGACTGATCCCTCTCTTGCCAATTTACCCAGCTCATCGCGGCGTTGCGCGAGCGCCTCGGGTAACTGTTTTTTTTCCTTGGTTAGTTTTCTTTTTTCTGACTCAAGCCGTTTTCTTTCGTGGCGCTGCTCGTCGGTCAATCCAGCAATAGTGCAAGAGTGCAGCGTGCGCACAACCTCGCCCACCGGATCGTCGTGACCGCTATACGTGGCAATGTGGAAGGCGGCGCGGCTCCCTTCGCCTGCGAACCAGCCTTCGCTCCCCGGCCACAGGCGGCTTGCGAGCTCCAAAAGACCGCAGCAGGCGAAGAACTGGCCGGGGTTGCGCAGGTCGACATCGAGCGTGATGTCGGGCAAAGGATGGTCGGTCGCGGTCATGCGGCACTCTCCTTGGCCGCGGCGTTCGCCGGTGCCTGTGGCGCGGGTGAAGCCGAAGCGCCGTTCGCCGCAAGCCGGCCGCTCGCGGCATAGTCCGCCGCGCGCAGGAGCGATTCGAGCCACGCCAGTCCCCAATGGCCGAAACGGCGCTGCAGGCGCGCGAAACGGCGCATGGTCTCGGCAGCCACCGCCGCGTTCTCCTCGTCGGAGATGCTGTCCGCGATGTCCCACTGGTCCGGCTCGAAGTGCGGCCGCGCCCAGCCGTGGTGCGCGGCAATAAGGTGGAGGATCAGATCGCGCTCCGGATGGCTGCGGATCGTCGCGTCTTCCGAGGCCTCACGCAGCGAGCCGAACTCGTGGCGGTAGGCACCGCACTCGGAATCGTCAAAGCCGCGCTGCCCGCTCTTCGCCCAAGGATTCCACGTCCGCACTTCGTCCTTTCTTGGCAGCGGATTGCCGATCGCCTTCTGCCACGCCGGACGATCCTTGCCGCGATCATGCCAGCGTGCGGCGATCACGACCGCTTCGGCAACCGCGGGGGCCTCGCTTTTGAGCCCGATCCGCTCGACGATCCTCTCGGCTTCGCGCTCCGCCCAGGCGAGGTGTTCATCGAGGTCCTGCGGACGCGCGCCCGCCGCGGGATCATCCTGCGCGGTCGCCGCCGCGCGACTCTCGCCCAACAACAGCAGGGCACGCACAGGCTCGCCCTGTTCATCGTGAGCGAGCACCAGCAATGCCTTTTCCGCGAGCGCAAAATGCGCACAAAGGGCTCGCGCTGCCGCTCTGAGGCCCGCTGCGGCCCTAAGTCGTTCCACCAATTTGTTTGGGGCCTCGATCGCTTGCCTGATGCCTCGCGCGCTCCAGCCTTCGGTTTCCGGCTCGCGCGTGAGCAGCACGCGCAGACG
>JADGGK010000156.1 GCA_019689975.1 Pseudolabrys sp. | reverse complement strand
TGGCCAAGCGCCGCCTCTCGGCCGGATCGGCCAGCAGCTCGCCGAGCGCAGCGGCCGCCGCGGCAATATCGCGGTGCGGGACGAGGCGGCCGTTGATGCCGTCGCGGATATGGGCGCGATGGGTTTCGTGATCGTAGGCCACAATCGCAAGTCCCGTTGCCATGGCCTCCAGCAGGGCCGTTCCCTGCATCGGTGCAATCATGAGATCGCAGGCTTTCATCACCCCAATGACGCTGTGCAGAGGCTGCTGCCCCAGAAAGATCGCACGATCGCTAAGGCCGTACCTTGCGACATCCTGCTCCAATGCTGAACGTTCCGGCCCGTCACCGACGAAAATCAGCGATCCCGGCTGACCCCGGGTCACGCACTCGCGAAATATGGCAAGTGCATCGCCTGGAAGCTTTTCCGTGTGCAGCCTACCAACGACAACAATCCGCGGTGGTTGGAGAGCGGCCAATCTTGAGTCTTCGACTCTCGGACTGTTGTCAATGATCCTTAGATCAATGTCTTGAACCCACTGTGCAATTCGGTCGCGCCGCATTCCCTTCGTAACGTAGAACTCCGGCGCGAGCGAAGGCGTTCCTGTATAAACATCGAATATGCGATACACAATACGATACCACAACGGCAAGAGTCGCCGAATAACAACCGGAAAATATGTTTGATGATCGATAATGTCCTCCCAGTAGGCCTCGATGCGACACACCGTTCCGCAGCGCCAAACTGAAGGCACCGACAAGAAGACCCATGCCGGAATATGCGGCCCACAGATCTCCACAACGTCGGGACGAAATTCATCAATCATCGATTTCAACCGACGGCGCACAGCCATCAGATGTGACAATGCTGACAACCAAAACGAGCGTTTTGCCGAAAAGGCTATCTCTTCATACGATATTTTTGGCGTAAGCTGATAATGCAATGTCTCTTTTCCAAAAGGTACGAAATACAGAACCGAGTCAAAAAACTGCCCATAATTGAAATGAAGGTTCACCGTTTCGATATCGTCGAGCCGAAGATTTCCTTTTGCAATGCTTTGCGCCAGTGTCGTGTATCCGACTCTTAGTAGTTTGGTCACGTTCGACATCTACCTTGAAAAATACGGCGCTGTATAGCAGTCGCTCACTCCTAGAGAGTAAGCGATTATATTGTCTAAGCCGCAATCCGTGTCTTTTTTTCTCGGCTCAACGCTGATGTCTCAATACCCAATACACTCTGGGTCGTCACAACCACTTGGGTCCGATACTCATCGGATTTCGAAAATAGACATTCGGAATCCGTTTCCATGAATTGCAATTCCTGCAGAGATCAACATGCTTGTGAAGTTCACCGCGCTTATTCCAGGCATGCAACTGACGAAACCGATCCGACCTATAAATTTCTTCCAACGTCTTGTCATTCAGGTTGCCGAGCAGCAGATCCTTGTTGCCATCCGGATAAGCGACGCAACACGCGTAAACATCTCCGGTCCAGGAAATGCCCGGGACATAAAGGTGCCCGCAGGGATACCGTTCTTCCGCTTCATCATCAAAGAAATAGCCGCCCCAATTGCTGTATGGATGAACATAGAAGAGGATTTTGTGGTCGAACCAATCGGCGTGCTCACGACGGAAGCGTTCAATTTCGCCCGGTGAATTAATCGTGTCGATCAATTGCACGACAAGATCAAGATTCCGATTGGGCAGCGTCTTGTAGTAGCGTACCAGATCGGAGAGTTTAGCATAGACTTCATCGAACTTGTCGACGCGATTAATCTCTTTATAAGTCTGACGATTGGCGCCGTTCAGGCTGACGGTGAGTTGATAAACACCGCATTCGTTCATGATGTCGAAGGCTTGTCGTGTCAGCAAAAGCGCATTCGTTGTGATCACGATTTGACACTTCGGCAATCGCTTTCTGACGACCCGCAAAATACTAGCCCATTCCTTATGCACGAAGATTTCACCAAAGCCGACGAGGTCGGCCCGCTTCAGCTTTGCGTGTCCAATCCGCTCGACGAACCTCTCAAAGTCCTCCAGCGATACGAACCCTTTCTTCCGATCGATTCCAAGCGATTTCGGACAATATGAGCATTTCAAGTTGCAGTGATTGGTTGGCTCAAGACTGACTGCTACCGGCGGGATTGGCCAAACTTTTCGCGTGACGCGGGCATATAGGCGGCGAGCCAAGGAAAAGCGAGCGATCGTCCTGGCCATCTGTTTAGCGCGGGAAACGAATGGCAGGGTCAATCTTGCAAACGCGTAGGTTTCGGACATCTGTGATTCCCCTTGGTCAAATCGTCATGCAATATCGAGTCTCGCCATCAGCGCCGACAAAACAGCCGTCCCCGCTCATCCGGCAGCAATATCAGCCGCCTCCGCGATCGCCTGCTCGTGGCTCGGCACGCCGTCGCGGTTGATGGTGTGGCGGTCGACCGTGAACGCCGCCGGCTTGGCGTGCTCGAGCCGCGGCAGGCCATAGCCGGAGCAGAGGCGGCAGATCGGCACCTTGCCCTGCTCGCGCAAGATGCGGCGGCGGAAATCGGTCGCCCGTTCGCCGTTGAAGACTGCTAAGAGCCCCTGATCGAACACATTGCCGAGCGCGAACAGGCCGTTCGGGTCGCGGCAGCAGGGCACCGCGGTGCCGTCCCAGTTGAGCTGGATCGAGTTCCAGATCCACACGCATTCGTTGTTCGGCACCTTCTTGGGCTTGAGCACGCCGCGCGCGAAGGCCTCCTCGTCGTAGTACCAGTAGCGGCGGTCCTCGGGCAGAAACCGCTTCGCCTCCGCCATGTTGCGCACGCAGGGGTCGATGACATTGGCGCGGTCGACGCCGATCGCGCGCGCCCAGCGCAGAAACTCCTCCACCTGGTGCTCGTTGTGGCGCATGACGATGAAGCCGACCTCGATCTCCACGTTGGAATGCGGATGGCGCCGGCGCAGCGCGATCAGCTCCTCGAGGTTGCGCATGGCTTTGTCGAGCCGCGTGCGCACGCGGTAGATCTGGTGCGTGGCCTGGTCCATGCCGCCGATCTGGAAGCTGATGCGGTTGACGTCGGAATAGAGCACGCCGTGCGCATCGACGAAATCGCCGTTGGTGCAGGTCTCGACATAGATGCCCTTGTCGCGCGCGTAGCGGATCATCTCGTAGGCGGAGCGGTGCATGAACGGCTCGCCCATGAAGTAGAACATCAGCACCGCGGTGGTGGGCGCCGCCTCGTCGATGAAGGCGCGGTAGGCGTGCTCGTCGAGGAAGCCGGCCCTGCGGTGCATCTCGCCCTTGCCGGTCTCGCATACCGGGCAGCGGGCGTTGCAGGCATTGGTGGGCTCGATGGAGACGTGCACCGGCGCCATGAGCGGCCCCGGCCGCCGCAGCTGCGCCATGGCCGAGTTCCACAACAGCGACCGCCAGCCTTTGGGGCGGCGGCTCACCAATTCGGCAACCAGTTGCGCCTTGCGTTTCAGCATGGGCCGCCGCGCATCACTCCGTTGTTGGAAACGATCGTCCCCACGGCTGGAGCGGCATCATATCGCGTAGCGCTCGTCAAAGCCACCACAACGCC
>JADGGK010000155.1 GCA_019689975.1 Pseudolabrys sp. | reverse complement strand
GAACTGGATATCGGCGCCGGGCGGCAGCGGGATCAGGCTTCCCGGCTCCATGCCGACATTGAGGATGCCGTTGACGGCGGTGCCGTTGTTGAGCCCCGCAATCGTCCCGTCCGGGTCGCGGATGAAGCCGGTGAACAACGCCGAGACCTTCGCCTTCACCAATGCTGCGTCCTCGTACTGGTCGAGTTCGTGCAGGCGCAGCAGGATCGGCGCGAGCCAGGTGATGCCGCGCAACTGCCCAGGCGCGAGCGGCTCAAAGAGATGCAGCATGTCGGCCGCAGGTACGCGCACCATGTCCATCGACATCGGCGCGAGCGCATCGCCCGGCCGGTTGCGGTAGCAGTGGTAGGCAACACGACGGCCGGCCGCATCGAACTCGATCCCGGCGCGGATGCGCGCGCCATGACCGATCTCGCGATGCAGGTCGGTCGGCACCTGCTCGCGGTCGAGGATATCGATCGCAAGCGGCGGGCCGTCATCGGCTTCCGCGAAGCGCAGCCGCGCGAAGCTCTCGCCGCTTTCGACCATGGCCCTGAGCGCGAGCGCCTGGAGCCCGTAGAAATCGGTCAAGCCCGCCGCATCGGCGCGGTCGGTCCAGCGGTTCCAGAGCGCATGCAGCCGCTCGCGCACGGCCGCATCGGGGTGCCGCGAACGCGGCTTGACGCCCGAGCCGATGGCGTTGGCGATAAGGCCCTGGACTGCAGACGCGACCCACGGATTGTTGCGGGCGTACCAGCCGGCGCGCCGCGCGGCCATGGTCGCGCCGGCGAGGATCGAGGCGTTCAGCGCCTCGATGCCCTTCGCCCCCTCCCAACGCCGGCCGCCGCCGGCGGCGTCAAATGCGCGGCGGCGGGCAAACCCGAGGAAGGAGGCAAGTCGCGACCACATGCCCGCAAGGATGGGGCGGGTCTCGGTGCATTGCTATTCGGAGGGTTTCGCAAAAATTCGTAGCGAACGAGGCGGTCGGGGCGGTTTCGTTGTTGACTTCTTAACGAATAGTCACCATCTTCCGGTCATCGGACTGGGGGTTGTTCCCGGTCGGCGGCTGGCTCCGGGGTCACTCGGGGCCTTTCGCTTTTTCAGGGGAAGACCTTCAGCCCCCAGCCCGCCACCTTCCCCGTCGGACTCCTGCGCAGCTTCGGTTCGATAATTTCCCAAGCCCGGTTTGGTTGGTTCGGGTTCATGACGTGGCGCCCGATTGGCCGTGCGGTGAGGTCTGCGATCTGAAGGCCGGAGGAGTTGGTTTTCTTGTCCACGAAAACGATCTCGAAACCCGGCATGGCGCCCCACTG
The DNA here is from genome assembly GCA_019689975.1 of Pseudolabrys sp. Classification (GTDB taxonomy): domain Bacteria; phylum Pseudomonadota; class Alphaproteobacteria; order Rhizobiales; family Xanthobacteraceae; genus Pseudolabrys. The sequence goes on along the minus strand of JADGGK010000155.1, from coordinate 2,268 downwards.
GTTCGCTCCATCGCGGATGCGTCGGAATGCAAGCTCCAGTTCGTCATCCTCTCGTTTGCCTCGTCGCTCCACCATGATGTGCGTCGTGCACGTGTGCTGACCGCGATCGCGCAAGAACGCATAGGCCCGTTCCATGCAAAAGCACAGCGCAAGCTCGTAGGGGTTGGCTGGTCGATGGTACGCATTCGTCAAACGGTGCTTGTCAATGACGGCCGCCACCACGGTGAAATCGGCTTGCTCAATTAATTGATTGAGGCCGTCCATGAACACGGCTCGCTTCTGCTGGCTTTGCAGGAAGGCAAATGGTGGCTTCTGCTTGCGGATTTCGTGCTCATGCAGAACGACCATGTCATGGCCGAAATGCAGAAACTTGAACGCCTGCACCTTCGGGACGACGGCGTTGGCGTAGTGGTCCTTGCGAAAGATGCAGAAATCCAGGACGAAGACCGGATAATCCCTGTCAATCGAATCGAGGCTGTGGTCGCCACTCTCGTCAACGTAGATGATGTAGTCGCTGTAGGTCATCCGGTTATCGGTAAAGCGCGTGTTGCGTCGCTCATGCGCGCAACAGCCCGCGGACAAGTGCGTTGATGCGTTTGGCAACACCGCTTTCCGCAAGCGCCTCGCGCACGCGGCGGCGGGCTGTCTGGAAGTGCATGCCGTCGGGGATTTCGACCAAGGCCGCGGTCTTCTCCGCCTCGGCGCCGGCCGCGGCAAGCTCTCCGTGCAGCGTGTTTTTCGGATCGAAGCGCGGGATCGGAAGCGTAAACATGACCTTGTCGAAGTCTCGGGCTCCCCATTGGCCTCGGCTCTGCAACGTCTCGACTTTCTTTCGCGCAGTTTCACTGGAAAGGACGGCAGCGAGATACAAGCCTTCCTCGCGTCTCGTAACCGAGGTCCAATAGAGCTTGTGATCGATCACGGCGCGCGGGTCTTCGACGATCGCCGCCGCCGGAAGCGTCCCGGCTTTGGAATAGACTATCCGAATGGGTGCGATGGGAAACTCGGCGCCCAACTCGTTGTGGTAGTTCCAGCGTTCGATCAGCGTCATGTCGCTGACGCCGTGCTCCTTCCAAAGGGACTCGGCACTGCCCATCCATCCGGCAAGCCCGGTCTTGCCCCGGCGCGCGGGCCCCGCGGCATCGAGCATGGTGCCCATGTCATCCACCAATCATCCATCAAAAGTCTCGCTTGAGAACATATCGGGAACATCGTAAAAGGAATTTGCAAGGCGGCAGGTTCGGCGACAATGGCCTTATGCCGAATCAATCCTTTGTGCCGACCGACATTGCCGCCCGTTACGAGGTCCACGAGTGGCGAAACGGTTTAGCTATCTTGGCGGCAGCGCACCCCGAGGAATGGGCAAATATCCTCGAGGTGCTGGGGCATTTTCAATTGCTTCGCAGCAATATTGTCCAACCCGGAGGGCGCAAGAGTCCCATTGCCGAAAAGCTCGATGGCCATTTTGCAAAGCTTGGCTGGGAGGAAAAGGCCTTCAAGACCAAGATTATCGTGGACGAAGCCGAATACGACACACCGACTCACAAGGTAGACTGCTACAAAAACCGGGTGGCGCTGGAGGTGGAATGGAACAACAAGGATCCATTCTACGACCGCGACCTAAACAACTTTCGTCTGTTATTCGAACTGCGTGCGATTGATGTTGGCGTCATAATAACGCGTTGCGACGAATTGCAGATCATCTTCGACGAACTTGGGAAAGGGAGTAGCTATGGCTCCTCAACGACACACATGGCGAAACTACTACCGCGGATTCAGGGGGGTGGCGGGGGAGGCTGCCCAATCGTCGTATTTGGAATTAGAAGAGCCGCCTATGTCGAAGACTGAGCGCCACACATCAAGCCCTGCTGATGATCTCCTTCGCTTTGCCGGAGGGCGCCGCTTCGGCACCATCCTCGCCGACCCACCATGGCAGTTCATCAACAAGACTGGCAAGGTCGCACCGGAACATCGGAGGTTGTCGCGCTACGGCACCATGGCGATGGAGGAAATTGCTGCATTGCCGATCGCTGAGCTGGCGGCACCGGTCGCACATTTATATCTCTGGTGCCCCAATGCGTTGCTGCCTGACGGCCTTGAAGTCATGAAGGCATGGGGATTCAAGTACAAAACCAATCTCGTTTGGCACAAGATCCGCAAGGATGGTGGCTCGGATGGTCGTGGCGTCGGTTTTTATTTCCGCAACGTGACCGAACTCATTCTATTCGGCGTGCGGGGCAAGAGTGCGCGCACGTTGGCACCAGGACG
>JADGGK010000053.1 GCA_019689975.1 Pseudolabrys sp. | reverse complement strand
GGCGGAGATGCAGTGCCACAATGACCGCGTGCCGTGTCTGTGGCAAGACGGGGCCTGGATTGCTTCGTCGCCGCTGGCGCGGCTCCTCGCAATGACGGCGAAGACGCCGCCTCGCAATGAGGGCCGTGGGGCACTCGCGCCTTGCGGGGCTTTTCGCGCTGACGGCGTCGGGACGCGGCGCACCATGCGCGGCTCCGCGCGATGGCGACGTCGGGACGCGGCGTGCCTTTGCGGGCTCGCGGCGATGACGGCGTCGGTGCGGGCCGATCGGAATTAGCGCGCCGGCGAGGTCGGCGCTTGAAGCTTGCGCCGTCATCGCGGGTGGAAAGGCATGAGGGGCGGGGACGGACAAGCCGCTTCCGCTCACGGCTCGAGGCGGTCGGCCGTCACCAGTCGGATGGGCCGCTTGGCCTCGGGCGTGCCGGCGCAGGTGTTGTAGGGCCAGGGTCGCTGTGCGCAGGCAGGCGGCGCGGCGCCTGCGGCTTCGGGCGGGATCGCGATCTCGCGGCCGGGCGCCGTCACCATGGTGACGGCGGCGGCGATGATCGCGGCGGCGGCGACGGCGGACAACGGCCTGACCATGACAGTCCCCTTTTCCTCGCGTACCGGCCATGGGTCGCGGCCCGCTTGCGCAAGGTTCATCATCGCGCCGGCAGGCCCTGCGCGCTTGCAAGGGGCGCAGGGGGCAGGCTAGACCGGCGTCATGCCGCGCACCGCGCTCTATGCGGGGTCGTTCGACCCCGTGACCAACGGTCACCTCGACGTCGTCCGCCAAGCGGTGCGGCTCGTCGACCGGCTCGTGCTCGCCGTCGGCGTCCATCCCGGCAAGACGCCTTTGTTTTCCGCCGAGGAGCGCCTTGCGATGCTGGAGGAGACCTGCGCGCCGCTCGCCCGCGAGGCGGGCTGCGCGCTCGCCTGCGTCACCTTCGCCGACCTCGTCGTGGCCGCGGCCAAGAGGGCCGGGGCCGCGCTGCTCATCCGCGGCTTGCGCGACGCTTCCGATTTCGACTACGAGATGCAGATGGCCGGCATGAATGCGGCCATGGCGCCCGACATCCGCACCGTGTTTCTGCCCGCGGCGCCCGCGGTGCGGCCGATCACGGCGACCCTGGTGCGGCAAATCGCGGGCATGGGCGGGGACGTGTCCGCCTTCGTGCCGGAGGGCGTGGCCGCGCGCTTGCGCCGGAAATTCGCCGGCAAAGCGTGATGCGTCCGGGCAGGAAAAGCCGATGATGCGCCGACTCCTTCCCGCGTGCACGCTCGTGCTCGGCGCGCTCGCCGCGCCCGCGCCGGCACAAGGCCGGCTCGACAATCCGGCCGCGCTCGTGGAACAGGCGCCGGCGACCTACCGGGCGCGGTTCGAGACCAGCAAGGGCAGTTTCGTGGTGGAGGTGACGCGCGCCTGGGCGCCGCGCGGCGCCGACCGTTTCTACAACCTCGTCAAGAACGGCTATTACGACGGCGCGCGCTTCTTCCGCGTGATTGCCGGATTCATGGCGCAGTTCGGCATCAACGGCGATCCGGCCGTCAACAGTCGCTGGCGCCTCGCGCGCATTCCCGACGACCCGGTCACGCAGAGCAACAGGCGCGGCACCATCGCTTTCGCCACCTCGGGTCCGAACGCGCGCACGACCCAAGTGTTCATCAATTTCGCCGACAACGGCAATCTCGACCGCCTGGGTTTCGCACCCTTCGGGCAGGTGGTGAGCGGCATGGAGGTGGTGGACCGGCTCTATGCCGGCTATGGCGAAGGCGCACCCAACGGCCGCGGACCCGATCAATGGCGTCTGCAGACCGAGGGTAACGCCTATCTCGCCGCCGCTTTCCCGCGCCTCGACTACATCCGCAAGGCGACCATCGCGCCTTGACCATGAAAGGATCGCGCCATGACGAAGGCCGAAGACACGCTGACGCTCGACACGACCAAGGGACGAGTGGTGATCGCCATGCGGCCTGATCTTGCCCCCCAGCACGTCGCACGCATCAAGGAACTGGTGCGGAGCGGATTCTATGACGGCATCGCCTTTCATCGCGTCATCGACGGCTTCATGGCGCAGACCGGTTGTCCTCTCGGTACCGGCACCGGCGGGTCGGGACGCAAACTCAAGGCGGAATTCAACCGCGAGCCGCACCTGCGCGGCACCGTGTCCATGGCGCGCGCGAGCGACCCCGATTCCGCCGACAGCCAGTTCTTCATCTGCTTCGACGACGCCCGTTTCCTCGACGGGAAATACACGGTGTGGGGCAAAGTGATCGCCGGCATGGAGAATGTCGACGCCATCAAACGCGGCGAGCCGGTTGAGGATCCCGACCGCATCGTCAGGGCCACCATCGGCGCCTGAGCGCCCGTCTCGTCCGGCGATCGGGTCTTCTCGCCGCCGTGGGCGGCCTCGGCGCGGGATGCGCCGGTCAAAGGTTCCGCCGCCCGGCGCGGGAACCCCGCCGCCGGCATGCCGTCGCTCGCGGCCGTCTTTCGCCGTTGCTAGATATTGGACGAAGGCCTGATGCGTACGGATCTGTTCGATTTCGACCTGCCGCCCGATCGCATTGCCTTGCGGCCGGTGCAGCCGCGCGACGCGGCGCGGCTTTTGGTGGTACGGCCGGGCGGGGAGCCCGAGCTGGAGGATCGCCGCGTGCGCGACCTGCCCGATCTGCTGCGCAGGGGTGATTGTCTCGTCGTCAACGACTCGAAAGTCATCGCCGCCCGGCTGAAGGGCCGCCGGCTCGGGCGCGGGGCGGCCGAACCGGCGATCGAGGTGACCTTGCACCAGCGCGTCGACGGCTCGACCTGGAAGGCCTTCGCGCGGCCGGCGCGGAAACTTCGCGTCGGCGACATCCTGCGTTTCGGGAGCGAAGGGCGGGTGTGCTTCCTCGATCAATTGGATGCTGAAGTTATACGTAAAGACGAGGAAGGGGAAATAACACTTTCATTTTCCTTCCATGGCCCGGTTCTGGACCAGGCCATTGCCGAACGCGGCACGATGCCGCTGCCGCCCTATATCGCCTCCCGCCGCGAGCCGGATGAGGAGGATCGCCGCGACTATCAGACGCTGTTCGCGCGCGAGGAGGGCTCGGTGGCGGCGCCGACCGCCGGCCTTCACTTCACCGCGCCGCTCGTCGAGCGGCTCGCCGCCGCCGGCATCGCCCTGCACAAGGTCACGCTCCATATCGGCGCCGGCACCTTCCGTCCGGTCAAGGTCGCGGACACCGCCGGCCACCGCATGCACGCGGAGTACGGCGTCATCAGCGCCGAGACCGCGGCGGCGCTGAACGCCGCCCGGGAAAGGGGTGGGCGCATCATCGCCGTGGGCTCGACGCCCCTGCGTCTCATGGAGAGTGCAGCGGATGCGCGGGGACGGCTGCGGCCTTTCGCCGGCGAAACCGCGATCTTCATCACGCCGGGTCATAGGTTCAGGGCCGTGGACCTGATGTTCACCAATTTCCACCTGCCGCGTTCGACGCTGTTCATGCTGGTCTCCGCCTTCAGCGGGCTTGCGACGATGCGGCGCGCCTATGCGCACGCCATCGCGCAGGGCTACCGGTTCTATTCCTACGGCGACGCCTGTTTGCTGCATCCTGAGGACGCGCACGCGCGGCCGGGCGTCGAGCCGCGCGCGGCCTGACCGGAGCGATTGCCCGCCGGTGCCTCGGCATGTCTGCGCCGCTGGGAGGCGGGCGGGACGGTGCCTGGCGGTCGCGCCGTACCGCGGCGGGCCGGCGCGCATTCGCGGCTTTCTGCTATGGATGTCGCGATGAGCGCTTCCTTCTCCTTCCGCCTGATCAAGACCGACGGCCCCGCCCGCCGCGGCGTGATGGTCACGCCGCACGGCCGCGTCGAGACGCCCGCCTTCATGCCGGTCGGCACGCAGGGGACGGTGAAGGGGCTGACCCCCGAGGTCGTGCGCGACACGGGCACGCAGATCGTGCTCGGCAACACCTACCACCTGATGCTGCGGCCGGGCGCCGAGCGCATCGCGGCGCTGGGAGGGCTGCACCGATTCATGAACTGGCCGGGACCGATCCTGACCGACTCGGGAGGCTTCCAGGTGATGTCGCTGTCCGCGCTGCGCAAACTATCGGCGCAAGGCGTCACGTTCCGTTCGCATCTCGACGGCAGCCTGCATCACCTGTCGCCGGAGCGCGCGATCGAGATCCAGGCCTTGCTCGGGGCCGATATCTCCATGCAGCTCGACGAATGCCTGCGCCTTCCCGCGCCGTCGGCCGAGATCGCGCGCGCCATGCGTCTGTCGCTCGCCTGGGCCGAGCGTTCCAAGCGCGCTTTCGCGGCGCATGCGCGTGCGGGCCATGCGCTGTTCGGCATCGTGCAGGGCGGCGACGATCTCGCCTTGCGCGCGGAAAGCGCGCGCGTCCTCGCCGACATGGATTTTGATGGCTATGCCATCGGCGGGCTGGCGGTGGGGGAGCCGCAGGCGACGATGCTCAAGGTGGTGGCGGAGACGGCGCCGCTTTTGCCCGCGGAGCGGCCGCGCTACCTCATGGGCGTCGGCACGCCGCATGACCTGCTCGAGGCGGTCGCACGCGGCATCGACCTTTTCGATTGCGTGCTGCCGACCCGCAACGGCCGCCACGGGCTCGCATTCACGCGCCATGGCGCGATCAATCTCGCCAATGCGCGGCACGCCGCGGATCCGCGGCCCCTCGACGAGGGAAGTGCGCATCCCGCCGCGCGCAGCTATTCCCGCGCCTATCTGCACCATCTCGTCAAGGCCAACGAGATGCTCGGCGCGGTTCTGCTTTCCACCATCAATCTCGCCTATTACCAGCAGCTGATGGCCGGCATGCGCGCGGCGATCGAAGCCGGCGGCTTTGCGGAATTTCGCGCGCGGACCATGGCGGAGTGGGAAAGGGGCGACATCCCGCCGCGGTAGGGCCGCGCGGCCGAGCGCCCAACGCGGTCGCAACCCGCCGAGCGGGGACGGTTGTCTGCCGCGCGAGCCTTCGCTAAACGCAGCCCATGACCGTCGACGAAGCTCTCCCCGGTACCCGGCGCAAGCCCGGCTTCAGGATGCCGGCCGGCGCCTGCGATGCCCATTGCCACGTGTTCGGCCCGGCGGCGAAATTTCCCTATGCACCCGGCCGCCGCTATACGCCCGCGGATGCGCCGAAGGAAATGCTGCGCGCGCTGCACGCGCATCTCGGCATCGAGCGCGCGGTGATCGTGCAGGCGAGCTGCCACGGCACCGACAATTCCGCGATGCTCGACGCCATCGCCGACGATCCGCGGCGCTACCGCGGCGTCGCGATCGTCGACGACACGTTCGGCGATCGCGATCTCGACCTGCTCCACGCCGGCGGCGTGCGCGGCGTGCGCTTCAATTTCGTGAAGCATCTCGGCGGCGCGCCGGAGGAGGGGGTGTTCCGCCGCGTCATCGACCGCATCAAGGATCGCGGCTGGCACGTGGTGCTGCACCTCGACGCATCCGACATCGAGCCGCTCTCCGCGATGATGCGCCGGCTGCCGCTGCCCTTCGTCATCGATCACATGGGCCGGGTGCCCGCGCAGGCGGGTCTCGACCAGCCCGGCCTGCGCGCGCTGCTCGAACTGGCGCGGCTCGAGAACTGCTGGATCAAGGTCAGCGGCGCCGAACGCATTTCCATGCCGCCCTACGACCAGGCGGTGCCGATCGCCCGCGCGCTGATGCAGGCCGCGCCGCACCGTGTCCTCTGGGGTACCGATTTTCCGCACCCCAACGCCACCCACGTGGCGGACGAGGCGGACCTCGTCGACCTGCTGCCGCGCTACGCGCCCGACGCGCTGGCGCAAAGGCGGCTGTTGGTGGACAATCCGGCAAAACTTTACGGTTTCGACCCATAACGGCAGATCAGGGCGGCGGCAGGGCCCGGGGAGGTGCGCGATGCGGCGGTGGGGTTGCATGAGGTATTTCCGGCTTGCCGTTCTCGCCTTGCCGCTGGGTGCGATGGCCGTGCCGGCCGCGGCCAAGTGGCCGGAAAAGCCGGTCAAGATCATCCTGCCGTTCGGTCCGGGAGGCGTTGCCGACGTGAGCACGCGGCTTACCGCCGACAAGCTCGGCGCGAGGCTCGGCGAGCGTTTCGTCATCGAGAACATGCCGGGCGCGGGCGGCATCAATGCGGCGCGCGCGGTCGTGACCGCGCCGCCGGACGGCTACACGCTCGGACTCGTTACCAACGGCACGGCGATCAGCGTCGCCGCCTTCAAGCATCTGCCCTTCGATCCCACGACGCAGTTCGACATGATCTCCGGCCTCGGCGAGTTCAATCTCCTGTTCGCGGTGCCCGCCAATTCGCCGTTCAGGACGCTCGCGGATTTCATGAACGCGGCGAGGGCGCAGCCGGGCAAGCTCAATATCGGCACCATCGTCGTCGGCAGCACGCAGCATCTTGGCGCCGAATTGTTCAAGTCGCTCGCCGATATCAACGTCGTGATCGTGACGTTCAAGAATTCGCCCGATGCGGTGGTCTCGCTGTTGCGCAACGACGTGCAGATGATCGTCGAGTTCCCACCCGCGATCCAAGGCCAGATCAACGACGGCAAGCTGCGCGTGCTGGCAAGTTCCGGCCCCGGCCGCGAGGTTTCCATGCCGGAGGTGCCGACCGTTGCCGAGGCCGGCGTCCGAGGCTATGAGGTCACTTCCTGGAACGGGGTCTTCGCGCCGAAGGGCACGCCGCGCGAGGTGATCGACACGATGAACAGAAGCATGCGCGAGGTGCTGGCGCTGCCCGATATCAAGGAGCGTTTCGCCAAGCTCGGAATGCAACCGCATCCGAGTTCGCCGCAAGAGCTGATGGCGCGGCTCGTCGCCGACATCAAGAAATGGAACGCGGTGATCGACAAGGCCGGCATCCCGCGCAAGTGAGCGCGGCGCGACCGGCAAGGATGGGTGCGCCATGAGCAGAACGATGTCGATCGCCGTGGTCGGCGCCGGCATGGGCGGCATGGCGGCGGCGGCGACGCTGCGCCAGGCGGGATTCGAGGTGCAGGTCTACGAGCAGGCGGCGCGCTTCGCGCGGATCGGGGCCGGCATCCAGATGATGCCGAACTCGATGAAGGTGCTGCGGTCGATCGGCATCGAGGGACGGCTGCGCGAGACCGCCTTCATGCCCTATTCGCATCTCAACCGCGACGGCTATAGCGGCGAGGTCACGCACGAATTGCCCATGCCGGAGAGCCTGTTCGGCGCACCCTATTTGTGCATGCACCGCGGCGATCTGCATGACGCGCTTTGCTCGGTGGTGCCGCCGGAGGTGGTGCATCTCGGCAGGAAGCTCGTGGGGCTCGATCAAACGCGCGGACAGGTGAGGTTGCGCTTTGCCGACGGCAGCGAGGCGAGAGCCGACGCCGTGGTCGGGGCCGACGGCGTTCATTCCGTCGTGCGCGACATCATCGTGGGGCCCGACGCGCCCATCCATCGCGGCCGGATCGCATATCGCGCGGTGTTCCCGGCCGCGCTCATGGGCGGCTTCGATATCGGGCCCTCGCGCACCAAATGGTGGGGCACGGATCGGCACATCGTCATCTATTACACCACCGCCGCCAGAAGCGAGGTCTATTTCGTCACCAGCGTGCCGGAACCGGCGGAATGGCTGACGCGCGAGAGCTGGTCCGCCAAGGGCGACGTCAAGGAATTGCGCGCGGCCTACGCCGACTTTCACAAGGATGTGCGCACCGTGCTCGCGGCGTGTCCGGATTGCCACAAATGGGCGATCCTCGAGCGCGAACCTTTGCCGCGCTGGAGCGACGGACGCGTCGTGCTGCTCGGCGACGCCGCGCACCCGATGACCCCCTATATGGCGCAGGGCGCGGCCACCGCCATCGAGGACGCCGCGGTGCTTGCGCGCTGCCTCAAGGAGGTCGCCGGCGAGGATGTCGAGGGCGCCTTCAGGCGCTACGAAGCCCACCGCAAGCCGCGTACCACCGTGGTGCAGGCGATCTCGTCCGCCAACACCTGGCTGCGCGACGGCGGCGGCGATCCCGGCTGGCTCTACGGCTACGACGCGCTCACCGCGCCGCTCGACGAGCCGGCGGCGCATCCTCGGGCGCAGGCGGCATGAGCAAGCGGCGGCCGTGACGCGGGTCGGGACTCACGGCCCGCCATAGAGCCACGCGATGCCGTCGTAACTCTCTTCCGGCGTGCGCGGCGACAGCATGAGGTCGCGCAGCTCGGCGACCACGCCGCGCGCGTGATAGAATTCGCCATATACCCGCGCCATGATCTGCACGCGGCCGGTGCGCAGGTAGCGCTCCTGCTGATAGGCCTCGAACGCGCGCGCAGGATCGTCCGGGAAGACGGCGGCTTTTTCGGCCAGCACCACGGCGTCCTCGATCGCCATGCAGGCGCCCTGCGCGAGATATTGCAGCATGGGATGCGCGGCGTCGCCGAGCAGGGTGACGGCGCCCTTCGACCAGATCTTCACCGGTTCGCGGTCGCACAGGACCCACATGCGCCAAGTCTCGATGCGCTCGAGCAGGCGCAGCACCTGCGGCACCTGCATGCGGAAGTGTTCCCACATCACCTCCTTGCTGCCTTCGGCGTTCCAGCCTTCCTCGTAACGGTCGGAGTGGAACACGGCTACCAGATTGTAAAGCTCGCCGCGGCGCAGCGGGTAATGCACGAAATGGGTACGCGGGCCGGCCCACAGGACCACGTCCGGCCGCCACAGCTCGTCGGGCACCTCGTCACGCTTGAGCACCGCGCGGTAGGCGATATGCCCGGACACGCGCGGCTTGCCGTCGCCCACGACGCGTTCGCGAATCCGCGACCACATGCCGTCGCAGCCGATCAACGCGCGGCCGGAAACCTGCTCGCCGTCCTGCAGCGTCAGCGTGACATGATCGCCGTGATCCTCGTAGCCGTCGACCCGGCGGTTGGTCTCGAGCGTGATCAGATTGCTCCCCTGGCAGGCGGCAAGCAGCGCGCCGTGGAGATCGGCGCGGTGCGTCACCGCGTAGGGCTGGCCGAAACGTCGGACAAAGGCCTCGTCGAGCGGGATGCGCGTGATCAGCTTGCCGGTGAGCGCATCACGCATTTCCTGCGCCGGCGGACGATGCGCGTCGGCCAGCACCGCATCCTTGAGGCCGAGTTTCTCGAGCACGCGGAAGACATTGGGACCGAGCTGGATCCCAGCCCCGACCTCGCGGAATTCGGACGACTGCTCGAAGAGGCGGACCGGGAAACCTTGCCGCGCCAAGGCATAGGCCGCGGCAAGCCCGCCGATGCCGCCGCCGGACACAAGAAACGGGGCAGATCCATTGCCGCCGACCATGGGGCACCCTCATGTTCTTCTTTGCGGTCGCCGCACCTTAGATCGGCCGGGCCGGCAGGGTAAAGCGCGCGCTGCGCGACAAAAATCCCGCCGGCCGCGCGGGCCGGCGGGCGCGTCGCGTGCGCGCGGGCGCTATTGTCGCAGCAACTGGCCGCGGATCTCGCCCGCCTTGTGGGCCGAGGTGTGGATATTGACGTACCAGCGGCCGGCGAGGAGGTCGGCGGTCTGCTCGTCGGTGAGCGTGGCCGACCCCTGGAACGAACCTGTCTCGGCGCCCAAAATCGGGATCACGACCCCGGCATTCTTGCCGGGAGGCGCCGGCCCGTGGAAATGCGCGGCCGTCGCGGGACCGCTCAGACCGCTGACGCTGCCTTTCCAGGTCAGCACCTTGGCGTCGGGGTCGAAGGTCGCCTCGACCGCGCCCGTGCCCCTGCTGTCGTTCGGCGGCACCTCGCTCGCCGCTTTGAGCTCCGCCTTGAATGTGACCGGCGCGGCAATCGCCGGGCTGGCGCAGGTCAGCAAGGCGGCGCCGGCGATCGCGGCCAAGAACGGCCGCAGCAACGGACGTCGCATGGCAATCTCCCTTGGGCTGTTTCGAGCCGCCAATGACTCAACCCTGAGGAGCGCAAACTATTCCGATTCGGCGGCGGCCAGCACCACGGTGGTGCAGCTGACCTCCCCGCAGGATTCGCAGACCCAGTGATGACGAATCTCGCCCGCGGCATCGAATTCGGACATGAGCGGCGCGACCATCCAGTCGCCGCAGGCGGCGCAGCGCGTCAGCGGCGCGCTCGCGAATCTCTTCGGCGCGTCAGGCGCCGCGCAATGAAGCGGCATGGCGTGGACCTCCCTGTGAGGTGATTGCCGTTCTGCGGCACGCTGCATGGATTAGCCGTCGATCATGGCGCGCATGGGACAAGGCCATGAAAGTCTGATGACGGCGGATGAAACTTTGTTAAGGCCTGGCCAGAGGCGCGCCGATCGACGCGCTCTGACTCCCCGGCAGCGACCGGCGCCGATTCCGGCTGGCGCGCAACCCTTTCGGCAGGGTCAGCAGGCGAGGCTTCGCGACCCGCGGATCGTGACCGATGCGAGGATGCCGTCCCGAGCCGGGCCGGCCGCTCGATCCCCTGCGATTCTTGCGGTTCTTGGCGGCGTTTCGGCACGCGACTTGCGCGCGGGGCAAGCGCGACGGGCGACGAGGGCTCGGCCACCCGCGGTCATTGTCGCGTCGGCGCGGCGCCGATTGCGCGACGTCCAAAAAACTTCGACGTCGATTGCGTCATTGCCGCGCATCGGGCGCACGCCCATGGCTTTCACCCCTAGGAAAAAACCACGAGGGGCCAGGGACAGGACCGGCACGAGCGCTGCCCGCGCCCGCCCTCGCGTCCCTCATCCTGCGGCGCGGGTTGTCAATAAGCAAAATGGCGGTTGCCAAGTGCGGCCCGATCGCGTTTGCTACCGTCCAAGAGGCAAACAAAGCCTGATCGGAAAGGGGAGGAAATCGGTATGTCGGCCAGGACTCGCATTTTGCCTGCCTTGGTGGCGCTCGCCGCGGTGGCGGCCGTGCTGCCGGCCGGCGCGCAACAACCCGCGACGGTTAAGCTCGGTATCGTGTCGTTTCTGACCGGTCCGGCGGCCTCCCCCTTCGGCATTCCCGGCCGCAACGGCGCGGAGATCGTGATCGAAGCGCTCAATGCCGGCAAAGCGCCGCCGCCCTTCGACAAAGTCGGATTCGGCGGCAGCAAGGTCGAGGCCAAATATGTCGATGAGGCCGGCTCGGCCGCCAATGTCGTGACCGAATTTCGCAACCTCGTGCAGCGCGATCAGGTGGATGCCGTGGTCGGTTACGTCTCCTCGGGCAGCTGTCTCGCGGTGACGCCGGTCGCCGAGGAGCTCAAGGCGCTCACCGTTTTCTACGATTGCGGCACGCCGCGGATTTTCGAAGAGAAGCCTCGCCGCTACGTCTTCCGTGTCAGCCCCCACGCCACCATGGATAATGTGGCCGCCGCGCGTTACGTCCTGGCCAAAAAGAAGAACATCACCAGCTATTCCGGCATTAATCAGAATTATGCCTGGGGTCAGGATTCCTGGCGCGATTTTGAAGGCGCCATGAAGGTGCTCGCGCCCAAGGCGACGGCGGACAAGGTTCTGTTTCCGAAACTGTTCGCCGGCGAATACGGGGCCGAGATCTCGACCCTGCTGACGTCGAAATCGCAGATCCTGCACACGAGTTTTTATGACGGCGACCTGGAGAGCTTCATCTTCCAGGAGCAGGCCCGCGGTCTCGACAAGCGTATGACCATCATCATGACCACCGGCGAGACGGCGATCTGGCGGCTGAAGGACAAGATGCCGGACGGCACCATCATCGGCGCGCGCGGCGCCAACGGCCCGCTCGCGCGCGACACCGAGATCAACCGCTGGTTCCAAAAAATCTACACCGATCGCTACAACACGCCGCCGACCTATCCGGCCTATCAGATGGCGCAGTCGCTGCTGGGCCTCAAGCTCGCCTATGAAAAGGCGGCGGCGGCCGGCGGCAAGCCGAATGCCGATGCGGTCGCGGCCGCCTTCACGGGCCTCGAGTTCACCGGGCCGGCCGGGCACGTGAAGATGGCGCTCGGCGAGGGTCACCAGGGCATCACCGAGACGGCCTACGGCACCTACAAGTTCAACAAGCAGACCAAAATGCCGGAGATCGTCGATATCGTCCGCTTCCCGGCCGAATGCGTGAACCCGCCTCCGGGCATCGACGCGGACAAGTGGATCGCCGGCGGCATGAAGGGCGCCAAATGCTGACGGGGTGGCCGCGAACAAGGACGGAGGATGTCTGACGCGTCACGGCCCGGCCTTCGATCGCGGGTCGGGCGTCTGCCCGACCCGCCATTCCCTCGGGCTGTCGGAACGCGAACAGATCCTGGTTGCAATCACGGCCCTGCTCGGACAACGCATGGTGTCGACGTGCGACGCGCGGCTGCCGCCGCCTCTGCGGATGGCCGGATCCGGTCGGCGGCATGAGGAATTGGATGGCGCGGCGACGCCCTTGGATAGCTGCGGAGCGCGGTGGTGCTGACGGCCTTCGCCATTTTTGCTGACGGCCTCGTCTATGCCGCCTATCTGTTCATCGTGGCCATCGGGCTGACGCTGATCTTCGGCGTGATGAAGATATTGAACGTCACCCATGGGTCTTTTTATGCCTTCGGTGCCTATGGTGCCGCGACCGCCGTCGGCATCTATGCCAATGCCGGTTGGCCGGCCGCGCTGGGCTTTCTGTTCATGCTCGCATTCGGCATGGCCATCGGCCTGGTCATGGGCGTCATTTTGGAGCGCGGTTTGCTGCGTCTGGTCTACGGCCGCGACGAGGTGATCGTGGTCCTTGTCACTTATGCCACCTTCCTCATTCTCGAAGACGTCATCGTGCTGATCTGGGGGGCGCAGTCCTACGCCGCCTATCAGCCCATGGTGGCGGCCGGCAATATCGAGATCGGCGATCTCATCCTGTCCAACTACGACCTCGTCTTGGTCGCGCTCGCCGCCGGGCTTGCGGCGCTGGCGTATTGGGCGCTGAAATACACGCGCTACGGCCGGCTGCTCACCACCGTGATTTTCGACCGCGAGACGGCGGCCGCCTTCGGTATCAACGTCACCGTGGTCTACACCGCAACCTTCATCCTCGGTGCCATGCTGGGCGCCCTCGGCGGCGCGGTGATGGCGCCGAAGATCTCGGTGACGCTCGGCATCGGCGTCGAGGTGATCGTGCTCGCCTTCGCCGTCGTCGCCATCGGCGGTATGGGCTCGATCGAGGGCGCGCTTGTCGGTGCGCTCATCGTCGGAATTTGCCGGGCGGCGGCGGTGCATTTGGTCCCGCAGATCGAGTTGTTCGTCATCTACGGCGTGATGGCGCTGGTGCTCGTGGTCCGGCCGTACGGGCTGTTCGTGCGTGCGCGGCCGAGAAAGATCTGACGCATGGCTGCGCGTGGGCACTTGGTCGGGGCTCTGATGTTCCTCATCGCCGCCGCGGTCGGCCCGGCGCTGCCGGACTGGGCGGTGTCGCTCGCGGCCATCGCCTTCGCCAATGCGCTGGTCGTGCTCGGCCTCGTGGTGATGTGGCGCGCCGGTCTCGTTTCCTTCGGGCAGGCGCTTTATTACTGCATCGGCGCCTATGCCGTGGCGCTGATCGCGCGCTGGACCGGCTTCACCGACGCGGTCGCGCTGGTGGCGATCGGGGGCGTCGGCGCCGGGATCGTGGCGGCGCTGGTCGGCTTCCTGCTCGCGCGCTACCGGGAAATCTTCTTCGCCATGCTCTCGCTTGCATTGTCGATGATCCTTTACGGGGTGCTGGTGAAGACCGAGTCGCTTGGATCGACCGACGGTTTCAGCGTGGCGACGCCGACCTTCTTCGGCCTCTCCCTGCACGGCGACAAACTCATCCTCGCGCTCTACTGGCTCACGCTCGGCATCGACGCGATCGCCGCCGCCGCGGTCGGCTATTATTTCCGCTCCATCGCCGGCGCGCTGGCGGCGCCGATCCGCGACAACGAGATCCGGGTCGAGTTTCTGGGCGTGTCGGTGACCGGCATCGTCCACGGCAAGGTGGTGATCGCGGGAACGCTCGGCGGGCTCGGCGGCGCGCTCGCCGCGCTCACCATCGGCCATGTCGATCCGGCCATGGCCTATTGGACGACATCGGGCGGATTCGTGTTCGTGACCATTCTGGCAGGGGCCGGCTCGGTGGCCGCGGCCTTCGTCGGTTCGCTGCTGTTCGAGGCGGCGCGCTCGATCGCCGTCGACGTGATGCCCGGCCTCTGGCAGATGCTGCTCGGTGCGGTGCTGCTGCTGACCATCCTGTTCCTGCCGGAAGGGCTCGGCTCCCTCGCTGCCCGCGTCGGAAAGCGCGGGGAGGTCAAGCGATGAGCGAAATTCTCGCCGTCCGCGACCTCGAGAAGACCTTCGGGTCGCTGGTGGCGGCGCGCGACATCACGGTGAGCATACCGGCCGAGCAGACCGTGGGCGTCATCGGCGCCAACGGCGCCGGCAAGACCACCTTCATCAACATGATCACCGGGCACCTCGTCCCGAGCAAGGGTACGATTCTGTTCGAGAACAAGGACATCACCGGTCTGCCCTCGCGCGAGATCACCCGCCTCGGCATCTCGCGCTCGTTCCAGGTGGCGCAGATCTTCCCCACGCTCACGGTGCGCGAGAATATGGTGGTGGCGGCAGCCATTGCGCGCCGCGGGGGCGGCATGCTCGGCGCGGTCACGACCCCGGTGCATTCGCCCGCCGCGCTCGCCGAGGCCGAGGCGACCGTCGAGCTGTTCCAGATCTCCCGCTATGCCGACACGCCGGCCGGCCTGCTGCCGCAGGGCGTGCGCAAGCTGCTCGACATCGGCATGGCGGTGGTCGGTTGGCCGCGGCTGCTCCTGCTCGACGAACCGACCAGCGGCATTTCGATCGAGGAAAAGTTCGATCTCATGCAGGTGGTGATGTCGGCGCTCAAGACGCGCAGGATCACCGTTCTGTTCGTCGAACACGACATGGAAATCGTCGGCCGCTTTGCCGATCGCGTGCTCGCGTTCTACGAAGGCACCGTGATCGCCGACGGCACGCCGGAACAGACCCTGGGCGACGCGAAGGTACAGGAACTCATCACCGGCGTGAAGGCGAGGTCGGCGGGGACGTCGCATGTTTAAGGTCGAGAATCTCAACGTCTCGATCGGCATGGTTCCGATCATCCGCAACGCGTCCCTGCTCGTGAACGAGGGTCAGATGTGCGGCCTGATCGGCCGCAACGGCGCCGGCAAGACGACGCTCCTGCGCGCCATTATGGGCGCGCTGCCGGCGAGCGGCCGCGCGCTGCTCGGCCATGTCGATCTCATCGGCTTGCCGGCGCATCGGCGCGCGAGCTTCGGCATCGGCTACATGCCGGAGGACCGCCGGCTGGTACCGGAATTCACGGTCGAAGAAAATATCCGCCTGCCGAGCTGGGCGACGCGGATCGACGGCGTCGACCAGCGGCTGGAATGGATCTATTCCATCATGCCGGAGGTGGCGCGCTTCGCGCATCGGCGCGCGCTCGAATTGTCCGGAGGCCAGCAGAAGATGGTGGCGCTTGCGCGCGCATTGATGGCGGGCACGCGCATTCTGTTGCTCGACGAGCCGTTCGAGGGTCTGGCGCCGGCGCTCTCCCGCCGGCTCGGCGAGGTGCTGGCCAATCTCAAGAGCGAGGGCGTCTCGGTGCTGGTCGCCGAATCGAACGAGATGCATGTGCTCGATCTGCTCGCACGCGTCTATTTCATCGAGCGCGGCAGCGTCAGCGACAGGCGCTGATGTCGGCAACCCGGCCGGCGCCTCGCTGCCCGCCCGCGGTGACGGATCGGCCCGTGAACCGACCAACGGGTCCCGCGGCTGGCCGCACGCGCCTCGATCTCTTGCAAAAATGCTGACGTGCGACGGCAACGCGCCGGCGCGTCCGGGAGCCGCTTCCACGCGGTTGACAGAGCGCAACGAAAATTATGGAAATTCTCCGCCGGCCTTTCCGTTGGCTTGCGCGCGGGTCTTGGTGCGATCGAATTTCATTCAAAAATCGAGGGTGCCTTGCATCATTCGGACACTTTCCTTAAGGCACGCGCCGCATGAAGCCGGCGCAAACGGCGCTGATCACGCCCGCGACGGCGACATAAGCCGCGACCAGCCACGGCTTGTCGCCGTTGGCATGCAGCAGCGCAGTGGCCGCGACCGGGGTCAACGATACGGAGAAGATCGCGCCGATCTGATAGACCAGCGACACGCCGGTGTAACGAACGCGCGTATCAAACAGATCGCAGAACATCGCCGCCTGCGGTCCGTAGACCGGAGCCCAGAGAATGCCGAGCGCGACCACGATGGCGGCGGACGCGAGGACGCCGCTCCCCGAATAGTGCATGAGCCAGAAGGCCGGAAAAGCCGCCAATCCGTTGATCAGCGAGAAGACGATGTACATGCGCTTGCGACTGCCGCGGTCGGCAAGTCTCGAGCTGAAGGGAATTGTGAAGATCAGCACGAAGGCGGCAAGCGTGATTCCGGCGAGCACGGTTGTTCGCGGAATCTTCACGACCGAGGTCAAGTAGGACAAGGGAAAAATCGCGTAGACGGTGAACGCGATGCCGTCGATCAGTCGTGCGCCCCAGCCGAGCAGGACCGCGCCGGGATAATCACGTATCACTTCCCACATCGGCACGCGGGCCACCTGCCGATTGGCTTGCGCTTTCGTGAATTCCGGCGTCTCCAGCACGCGCAGCCGGATGAAAAGACCGACCGCCAAAAGAACGATGCTGAGCATGAAAGCGACGCGCCAGCCCCAGGCGACGAAATCGGCATTGCTGAGCATATAGGAGAGGAGGGTCACCACGCCCGTGCTGCAGCATAGGCCGATGGCCAACCCAATCTGCGGAAACGAGGCGTAGTAGGCGCGCTCGCCTGGCTCTGCAAATTCATAGGACATCAAAACCGCGCCGCCCCACTCGCCGCCCAGCGCAATGCCTTGAATCAGCCGCAAGGCGAGCAGCAAAACGGGCGCCCAGACGCCAATGCTCTCATAGGTGGGCAGCAGGCCGATCAGGAACGTCGCCGCCCCCATGATCATCAGCGTCAGAACCAGCAGCGGCTTGCGGCCGATGCGGTCGCCGAAATGGCCGAACAAGAGGCCGCCGAAGGGCCTGATGAGAAATCCCGCCGCGAACGTGCCATACGCGAGCAGGGTGTTGACGAACGCGTCGCCCTTGGGAAAGAAATACTGATTGAAGATGACGCCAGCCATCGTGGCATAGATCAGGAAATCGTACCATTCGATGGTGGTGCCGACGAGGCTCGCCAACGCGACACGGCGGACCTCGCGGTCGCGCGGCGAAACCGCCGCTAGAGCGCCGGACGTTCTTTCGAAGGCGGTCATGGCCTTTTCTCCCTGGGCGATCGTTCACTCCGTCTGCGTGCGCAACCGGATGACGGCCGCGCCGTGTTCTTCGTCGCGTGGCTCGGTTTCCGGTTCGGCCGGGTTGGGCGGCCGCCCTGCCCACGCGTTCTCGCCGCTGAAATGAATCGGCTCCAGCGGCGCGCGGTTCACTTCCAGGCGGAAGATGTCGAAACGGTTATAGTGACCGAGGATGTCGTGATACTGCTTGGGTTCGATGCAACGATTAAGGTCGATTTCGCCGTAGACGATTCCTTCCTCGTCGATGAGCGGCTCGCTCACCAGTCGTCCGTCCGGGCCATAGATGCCGGAGAATGCGTTCGGCGTTCCGCTCAGTAGCTTTTCCTGTGCCGGCGTCGGCTTGAGCGTCTCGATCAGATCCCGACTCATGGCCGAGCAGGCGACAATCGTGAAGATCTTTCCCTCGAACGAATGTGCGCCGGCGCGAATGCGGATCGCTTCCGGCATGTCGTAGTTCGAAACGAACGGGAAGGCGATGTAGTTGGCGACGTGGATGAGCTCACCCTGCGCCAACAGGGTATAGCGAGCGAGCGTATTGGTGTTTTCCCCGCAAGCCAGAACGCCGAGCGGCCCGAGTCCGGTATCATAGACCCGCAGACTGCTGCCGTCGCCGCTCGCCCAGGTGAGCTTTTCGGCGAAGGTCGGCACCAGCTTGCGGTGGCGCGCGATCAGCCCGTCCGGGCCGATGATGACGTTGGTGTTGAATATCGTGCCGAGGCTGTATGGCACACGCTCGTTGACGCCGATGACGATATAGATCCCCAGTCGGGCCGCTTCGGCGCAAAGCTGATCGATCTCCGGTCCCGGAATCCGCACCGTGCTTTGCTGCAGCCTTGCGAACCAGGAGCTGCCTTCGAGCGGCGAAAGATACCAGTTCCAGTATGGATAGCCGGCTACGAACACCTCCGGAAATACGACGAGTTCGGCTCCGGCATGGGTCGCCTCGCGGACGAGCGCGCAGGCCTTGTCGATGGTCGCGGCCACGTCGAGAAATACCGGCGCGGCTTGAACGGCGGCGGCTTTGAAAGGCAGAAATGGCACGCGTCGTCTCCTTTTGGGGCGGACGAGCCATGCTAGCGCCGCGCCGGCCTGCGCCAATCACATTTGGCGGGACTTGTTCCGCATGACGGAACGCGGAATAATATGATTTGGTGTTCTGTTGTGACGCCGATGCCGGTATGTTTCGCATCGCAATATGAAGAAGCAAGCCGCGAAAACCGACGATGGCCGCACAGGGGTCAAGGCGGTCGAGGTTGCCGGCCGCATCCTCGACCTGCTCGCGCGCGCGGAAGAGCCGGTCGCTTTGCGCGACGTCGCGGCGGCCGGGCATATGTCGCCCGGCAAGGCGCATCGCTATTTGGCAAGCTTCGTCGCCAGCGGCCTGGCGCGGCAGGATGCCGCCACGCGACGCTACGCGCTCGGGCCGCTGTCGATGCGACTTGGCCTTGCCGCGTTGAGCTCGCACCAGCCGCTGCGCGACGCCATCGCGCTGATGCGCGAACTGCGCAACCGGCTCGATGAAACCATGGTCCTGTCCGTGTGGGGCGCCCAGGGGCCGACCGTGGTGCATGTCGAGGAAAGCAGCCAACCGGTGATCATGACGATGCGGATCGGCGCTGTTCTGCCGATGCTTGCCACCGCCACCGGACTCGTCTTTGCGGCATTCCTGCCGCAGCATTTCACCGAGCCGCTGATCGCCGACGCGCTGAAGGCAGGCGACAGCACCAACCTGTTCGCGCGCAACCGCGCCGAACTGCGGCGTCTGCTCGCCGCGGTCCGCGCGCAAGGTTACGCCTACAACCACGGCCATTTGATGCGAGGGGTGAGCGCCGCGGCGTTTCCGCTGCTCGAGCGATCGTCGAAACTGGTGGGGGTGATGGCGGCGATGGGGCGCGATGACCGTATCAACCTCGACCGAGGCGCGGGCCTCATCGCGCAGCTCATGGACGCCGCAAGAAATTTCAATCGCTGAGGCGGCGGATGCCGAAGCGGCGGATCGAGCTTGTGTTACGCATGCGCGTGCGGCGTCTCGGCTCGGCCTGTCACACCGGCCGCGAGAGCCGCAAGGCGAGGTCGGGAAAGACCGGCAATGCCGATTCGAGACCCATGCCGGCGCGTGCGATCAGGCCTGCGCGCGGATGGCCGCCGGCGCCGCATCGCGACACCGTGCCCGCCAGGGTCCGCGAAACGGATCATGCGTGATCTGGTGAGCGCGCCGGGACTCGAACCCGGGACCTACTGATTAAAAGT
>JADGGK010000154.1 GCA_019689975.1 Pseudolabrys sp. | reverse complement strand
CTTGGCCGCGGGGCTTACTCATTCCGAGCTTATGGCGGCGCATCCCAACCTCCGGGCGAACGGGTAAGTTTATCTCGTGGCTGCAGTTTTCTGAACTAGACTGCTCTGCATTTAGGCGGAATCAGAGGGATTCCCAAATCGCTGTGCATTTGATTCAACCTGCCGACTGGACCAGGAGGTCTGCATGGATGGCTTCGGCCCATTCGGAGGACTTGCGGGACGGGATGATTGACGCGGCCGAGCAAGAAGGACGGAGCCTCCGGACGGCGGGCGGCGGTTCGGGATTAGTGAGTCTGCGGCGGTCAAATGGCTGCAACGCTACGAGGCGTCTGGCCATCGCAAGCCCGTCGGCACGGGCGGCCATCGACCGTCCAAGCTTAAGCCGCACGGTGACTTCGTTGTCGCCAGGCCGAAGGAGAAGCCGGACACGCTGGGGCAGCGGCTATTGGCTGGCGCGACGCCGCGTGAGGCCGATACCCGCATGCTCAGCCGCTTCGTGCGCCGCGAGGGGATCACGCTCAAAAAAAACCCGGTGACGCGCGAGCAGGATCGCCCGGACGTAAGCCGCCGCCGCGCCCAACGGCGCCAATATCAAAGCCGGATCGACCCCGCCCGGCTTGTGTTCATCGACGAGACCCGGGCCAAGACCGACATGACGCGCACCCGTGGCTGGGCCGCCCGCGGCAAGCGTCTCCTCGACAAGACACCCCACGGCCATTGGAACACGACCGCCTTCCTGGCCGCGCTGCGCCATGAGCGCATCGACGCCCCATGCCTGTTCGACGGCCCGACCAATGGCGAATTGCTCCGCCTCTATGTCGAGCGGGTCCTCCTGCCAATCCTGGCGCCCGGCGATGTCGTCATCCTCGACAATCTCGGCAGCCACAAAAGCAGGGCGGTCCGCCACGCCATCCCGCGATCGGCGCCAAGCTGATCTTCCTGCCCAAATCCTCCCCCACCTCAACCCGATCGAACAGGTCTTCGCCAAGCTCAAGACACTGCTGCGAAAAGCCGAGGCGCGAACCGTCGAGGCCATCTCTGCCGCCATCGCTCAGTTCCTCGCCAGCTTCACCCACAGGAATGCGCCAACCACTTCAAAAACGCCGGATATGCGTCAACCTCAATGCAGGGCGCTCTAATATCTCCAAGCACCACGACTTCCAGGCAGTCCAGCGCCGACCTTGCCGTTTTCGTACCAAGTCTTGGAGCGGTTCACGATAGCGACCACCGAAAGCATGACCGGGACTTCGATGAGCACACCCACGACGGTCGCGAGCGCGGCGCCCGACTGGAAGCCGAACAGGCTGATGGCGGCGGCGACCGCCAGCTCGAAGAAGTTAGATGCGCCGATCAGGGCCGAGGGGCCGGCGACGCAGTGCTGTTCGCCGGTGAGACGGTTAAGCAGATAGGCGAGCCCCGAGTTGAAGTAGACCTGGATGAAGATCGGCACGGCGAGCAGCGCGATGACGAGCGGCTGCGCCAGGATCTGCTCTCCCTGAAAGCCGAACAACAGGACGAGCGTCGCAAGCAGCGCCACCAGCGAAAGCGGCTGAAGCCGGTCGAGAAAGCGCTTCAGGGCCTGATCGCCGCCGGCCGCCAGCAGGCGACGCCGGAGAAGCTGCGCGGCGATCACCGGCACGACAATATAAAGAGCGACCGACAGGACAAGCGTGTCCCACGGCACGGTGATGGCCGAGAGGCCGAGCAGCAGCCCGACAATCGGTGCGAAGGCGAACACCATGATCGTGTCGTTGAGCGCGACCTGCGACAGCGTGAAATGCGGCTCGCCCTTCGTCAGGTTCGACCAGACAAAGACCATCGCCGTGCAGGGCGCGGCCGCGAGGATGATGAGTCCCGCGATATAGCTGTCGATCTGGTCGGCCGGCAGGTACGGCCGGAACAGATAGCCGATGAACAGCCAGCCGAGCGCCGCCATCGAGAAGGGCTTCACGGCCCAGTTGACGAAGAGCGTGACGCCGATGCCGCGCCAGTGGTCCCTGACCTGGCCAAGCGCGGCGAAGTCGATCTTGACCAGCATCGGCACGATCATCAACCAGATCAGCGCCGCGACCGGCAGGTTGACCTTGGCGATCTCGGCCGCGCCGATCGCGTGGAAGACGCCGGGCATGACATGGCCGAGCGCGACGCCGGCGACGATGCAGAGGGCGACCCAGAGGGTGAGATAGCGTTCAAAGGTGGACATAGCTCGCCCTCACGCCGTCGCCACGCGGCGGCCGTGTTCGTCCACCACACGCTCACCGTCTTCCTTGATGAACTCGCCCCGCTGGGGCGGGAGGAGATCGAGCACTTCTTCCGACGGCCGGCAGAGCCGTACACCCTTCGGGCTGACGACGATCGGCCGGTTGATCAGGATGGGATGCGCCAGCATCGCGTCGAGCAGCTGGTCATCCGTCTTGCCCGGATCATCGAGACCGAGTTCGGCGTATGGCGTACCCTTCTCGCGCAGCAGCGCGCGAACGGTGATGCCCATGCGAGCAATGAGTTGCTTGAGCATGGTCCGGCTCGGGGGTGTCCTCAGATACTCGATGACATGCGGCTCGACGCCGGCATTGCGGATCATCGCCAGCGTGTTGCGGGACGTACCGCAGTCGGGATTGTGATAGATGATGACGTCCATGACGGGCCTCACGCTGCGCTCGGGCGCGGCTTCGTCGCGCCCTTGAGCTGGCCGATCTCGACGAGCTTCGAACTCAACGTCATGCGATCGAGGCTTGTGATCGGCAGCGCCGTGAAGACGGAGATGCGATTCCGCAGATAGCGGAACGCCGAAACAAACGCCTTTTCTTTCTCGATGTCTGGGCCTTCGACCGCGGCTGGGTCTTCGATCCCCCAATGCGCCGTCATCGGCTGCCCCGGCCATACCGGACAGGCTTCCCCGGCGGCGTTGTCGCAAACGGTGAAGACGAAATCCATGACGGTTGCGTCGGGCCTGGCGAACTCCTCCCAGCTCTTCGACCGGAGGCCCTCGGCCGGATAGTCGAAGCTCCGCAGCACCTTCAGCGCGAACGGGTTGACGACGCCCTTCGGCTGGCTGCCGGCCGAGAAGGCGCGGAAGCGCCCGGCGCCATCCTTGGCCAGAATGCTCTCGGCCAGGATCGAGCGAGCCGAATTGCCGGTGCAGAGAAAAAGGACATTGTAGACGCGGTCAGTCATGGCCGGCCTCCTTGGCGGCGATCTTTTGTGGTGGGCAGCATGGAGAAAGATCGGCGATCAGCGGCGCGCAGATCTCGGGCCGGCCGCCGCAGCAATCCTTGACCAAGAAGCCGGTGAGTGCGCGGACGGCGTCCAACCTTGCCCGATAGATGATCGATCGGCTCCGGCGCTCGGCCTCGATCAAGCCGGCGCGGGTCAGGATCGCCAAGTGCGTCGACATCGTGTTGTGCGGCACGGCCATCCGCCGCGCGACCTCGCCCGCGGGCAGCCCGTCAGGTTCGTGCTCCATCAGCAGCCTGAAGACGTCGAGACGGGTCGGCTGGGCGAGCGCCGCGAAGGCGGTAATGGCTTGCTCTATTTCCATATGTCGAGACTAACCGACATATCGCCACGACGCAACAACTCTGGCCGCTTAGCAGCGAAATTGGCCTGGCAGGCCTTAGTGGGTGGCGCCAGCCCAG
>JADGGK010000153.1 GCA_019689975.1 Pseudolabrys sp. | reverse complement strand
CGGATATGAGCGTGGATCATGAGCGTGGATCCCGAAGCAGTCCGGGCGAGCAAGATGGCGAACGGCGAGCATCGACCTTGCCTTGAAGGCGCGCGCGGCGGGCGGCGGCTGTCGGGCGGCGGCCTCGTGCCGATATTCGCGCGTGTCTTGGAAGACGGCGCGGGTTCGTTCGGTGGCGCCGGCGAGGTGCGAGCTCGCGGGACTTGCACCGGACGTCGGCTCGCGGGATTATCCGGTCGCGGAACAGTTCGGTTCACGGGAGCGATTTGTCCCCGGAACGGAAGTGACGAGCGCCCGGCCGCATGGCGGCGACGGGGGCGGCGATCGATCCCGCGCGCAGCATTCGATTGTCGCATTCTGGGCGGCCGCTTGACTGGCCGGCCAATGACGGTGAATAGGAATTCGGTACACGGACGTCGTGAATTTCCGCGGGGTGGAGCAGCCCGGTAGCTCGTCAGGCTCATAACCTGAAGGTCGCAGGTTCAAATCCTGCCCCCGCAACCAAATAAATGCCGTCAAGTCAAAGGCTTGGCGGCATTTTGCTTTTCCGATCCGTGTTGCAAAGGAACGCAAGGCGAACCCGAAACATGTCAAAGGGTTACGAGCATTGCCGGCGATTCCGTGCGACACGGACGCGACACGAGAGGGCGCGATGTTCGCTGACTGTTCGAGGACTTAATCGACGACCGATGCCGCCTGTTTCTTGATTGTTGCCCGCGCGCGCGGGCATTACCGGTACCCAATCGTCAGTAACAACTCATTCGGGCCTTCCCATCCGCTCGATGTGTTGAACGCGCTCAGCTTCTGTTCGATCTCGGCCCAGGCCGCATTCCGCGCGGCATCGTCAAGCCGGCTGAGTATCTGCAGGATTGGGCCCGCGGACGTGCGGATGAATTCGAGATAGTCTTTCACCGACGGCAGACGGAAGGGCGCCATGACCTTGGTGGTCGCCACCCTCGAAAATCCGGCCTTCCGGAACAGTTCATCGATCAGGCCAGGCTTGCCGAGGCTTAGCAGTCCGCCCGGCTGATAGGGATCGCGCGGCGGCAAGCCGGCGTGCTTGAGCGCGGTTGAGACCAGAATGGCGACACAGGGATTCTTGTCGGGCGTTGAAAACACCATGGTGCAGGCGCGGCCTCCGGTCTTAAGCGCGCGGAAGATCTCGCGCAGACCCTTGCCGGGATCGGGAAAGAACATCAGGCCGAGCCGGCAGACCGCCGCATCGAAGCTCGCCTCGGGAACCCCGAGATTTTCGCCGTCTGCGACCTTCGTCTCGACATTGCCGCAACCCGCACGGCGCGCATTGTCTCTTGCAAACTCCAGGATTGCCGCGGAGAGATCGGTCGCGAGCACCGATCCCGCTGGGCCGACCCGCTCAGCAATATCGAGCGTCTGATCGCCGGCGCCCGCGGCAACATCGAGCACGCGCGCACCGGGTTTGATTTCCGCCATTTCGAGCATGGCGTCGGTCGATTCCCGCAGCCAACCGCGGATCAGGACGCTCTTGTCATTCCAGCCTTTGGCGGACTTGTCCCATTGGTCGCGCGTCGCCGCTTTGAATGTTTCCGCATCAAACGGTGTTACTGCGTTCATGGCTTTCTCCAATCAGTGGTGTGCAGACCGAAGCCCGATGGAGATTCACTATGTGAGGCGGCACGGACTGCGGGAGCCGCAAGATTGCGGCAAGGGGCCGCGGAATTGCATAATGCGACGATGTTCGACTGGAATGACCTGAAGTACTTTCTGGCGGTCGCCCGTCACGGCAGCACGATCGCTGCGGGAAAGGCGCTGCACGCCAGCCAGTCGACGGTACAGCGGCGGCTTTCGGAGCTAGAAAAGCGCATCGGACGCAAGCTCATGACGCGCACGGCAGCCGGTTATCGCCTGACCGATCTCGGCCAGGAGCTACGGCCCTATGCCGAGCGCATCGAAGCATCGATCGAAGATTTCGAGCGCCACGTGGCCGACGCCGGGCGCGATCGCAGCGGCGTCATTCGGGTCACGTGCCCGGAACCGATCGTGCAACGGATGACGCCGCTCATCGAGCGCTTTCACGCTCGCCATCCGAAGCTGCGCGTGGAATTCGTGATGAGCGACCGCTATCTCGACCTTTCCAAAGGGGAAGCGGATGTTGCGTTCCGCTCTGGTGACACGGATGACGAACTCGTCGGCCGCAAGATCGCGGATTCGATCTGGGCCGTCTATGCGAGCCGCGGCTATATCGAGCGTCACGGCAAGCCGGAGCGCCTCGAAGATTTGTCGCGTTATCCTCTGGTCAGCTTCGATGAATCGTTGAGCAAACATCGCGTCGTGACGTGGCTGAAAGCCGTCGCGCCTGACGCCAAGATTGCAGCGCGCAACAACAGCGTCCTTGGCTTGATGTATGCCGTGAAATCCGGCATTGGCATTGGTCCCCTTCCGACTGCCATCGCTGACGCTGAGCCGGACCTCGTGCGCGTGCTCGGACCGATCCCCGAGCTCGCCAGGAGCTGGCGCCTATTGACACATCCTGACCTACGGCGTGTGCCGCGCATCGTGGCTTTCTTCGACTTCATCGTCAGCGAACGCGAGGCGCTGAAGTCGATCCTGACGGGGTAGCGACCCCATGAATTTGACGAGATTGCTACGCCGCAGCCGTCGCGATCCCGTCCAGCCGTACTCGCACGGTTGTGACGCCGTTGCCCGAAGCAAACGTGGCGATGCCGATCGGCGCCATGCCGGTTCCGGGCAGCACGACCTGCTTTGCGGTGCCGTCCCAGGCGACGCGTGCGCCGGCCGCGATGACGGCGCTCACGAGCTTCGGCAGCTCGTAAACGCCAACCGTCGCGATCTCCACGCTTTCGCCCTCCGCTACGGTGGTTGCGGCGACGCCGAACAGGTTGCCGACAAGCACGCCCTGGCCTGACGTGACGCCACCGGTCGGTGCGGTGACGGTGATCACGTCGCCGCGCTGAATGAAGTTCTTCATCGGTCAGACTCCTTTCGTAGATTGAATGCGCACCTGGCTCACGCGGCCGGACTGCGCAGCGGCAATGCGTCGTTCGAGGTCGGCGAGGGCGGTCGCCATCTCGGCATCGGTCGCGTAGGACACCCGCCGGCCTTCGACCTCAACGGTGCGCAGGCCGGCATAGCGTGCGCGTAGCAGCGCATCGCGCCAAGCCTCGAGTTGGGTGAGGTCGGTCATGCCGCAGTCTCCCGCCTGATTCGGCCATGCTTCACTGCGGCAGCATAGGACATGCTTACGCCAAAACGAGTCGCAATCTCACGTTGTGTCGCACCGGATGCGATGAGGTGACGGATTGCAGCTACATCGGCGTCGGAAAGCCGAGCCTGCGGGCTCCGCTCGCCTGTCAGGAATGTGCCATGCCTGCGTTTGTGACCGATGTTTTCCTTCTGCGTAACGTACGCAAGATTGGCCGGTCGATTGTCTCCCGAGTTTCCGTTCAGGTGAGCCACCACCAGTCCGGCTGGACGAGCTCCATGCCATGCCGCCGCTACGAGATGAGCAACGGCGAAGCGCTTGTTACGGATCGCAACGTGCCGATAACCTTTCTTGTCGGTCCATACCCGTAATTTTCGGAACAAGGGATTCTGACACCATCGGCCCGGCGCAGTGCTCCAGATGTTGCCATCTGCATCGGCGAGATAGGCGTGGACGCTTGGA
>JADGGK010000152.1 GCA_019689975.1 Pseudolabrys sp. | reverse complement strand
GGGCCGCTGGTGCTTGGGCAAGACGCCGATGCAGACCTTCCTTGACGCGCTGCCGATGACGAGAGAGACAATGATCGCAGCCTGATCGCGTCGGACAGCATAACCCGACCGCTCGACAGGCATCGAGTGTCAGATCGAGTTCGGGCCAATACAGATCATTCGGTTTCGGGCGCAATCCCACTGGCGTCTATCTGCGATAGGCCTCACGTGCTGCGAGTACCGCCTCGATGATGGGTACGTAGCCGGTGCAACGGCAGAGATTGCCGGACAACACCTCCCGGATTCGCTCGGCATCGGCGTTCGGTTCTTCGCTTAAGAGCGCATGCGCTGTAACAAGAATGCCTGGGGTGCAAAACCCGCATTGCAACGCATGGTGCTTGCGAAATTCGTTTTGAAGCGGTCCCAGGGCGTCGATCTGCGCGCCCGGCAGGCCCTCGACAGTGACGATATCGGCGCCGTCCGCCTGCGCGGCGAGCATCAGACATGAGCGCACCGCCTCACCATTAACCAGCACCGTGCAGGCGCCGCAGACGCCGTGCTCGCAACCGACGTGCGTCCCGGTGAGCCTAAGGTCATGCCGCAAACAATCAGCGAGAGTGAGCCTCGGCTCGACGTCGAGTGCGACCATTTTTCCGTTGACACAAAAACGGGTGCTAACCTTCTCGCTCATGCCTGCACTCCTCGGGACCAATCAGCGGCACTCACGAGCGCTCGCCGGGTAAGAACACCCAATAATGCGCGCCGGTACGCCGCCGGAGCGTGAATGTCATCTTGCGGGTCGACCGTTTCGGCTGCGCATGCGGCGACCTCGTGGGCCAGCCTCTCGTCTGGCACGCGTCCGGCGATAAGCCGCTCGACCTCGGCCAAGCGGATTGGCCGATCGGCGACCCCGATCGCACCGACATGTGGTTCGCAGATGCGCCCCGTGGGGTCGAGGTCATAGAAAAGCGCTACGCCCGCCAGCGCGAAATCGCCGCGGCGGCGCGCAAATTCCTCGAAGGCCCAATAGCGGCTCACCCGCCACGCCGGCAGCCTCACCTCAAGGATCAGTTCGTCATAATCTAGCGTCGTTGTCAGGGTCCCGGTGAAGAAATCCGTGGCCGCAATTGTGCGGCGCCCCTTGCGTCCAATGGCTGTGATTTCGGCGTCACAAGTAACAGCTATCCCCGGCAGTTCGGCAGCCGGATCGGCATGCGCGAGGCTACCGCCGATCGTTCCGCGATTGCGGATTTGATAGTGCGCGACGTGGCGGATGGCGGCGACGAGAAGCGGATGGGCTTTCGCCAGCGCGGGATGGCGCTCGACATCGCACCAGCGCACCAACGCGCCGAGGCGGACGCCGGTGGCGTCGATCTCGATCCGGTTCAGTCCCGGAATGCGCCCAATGTCGACGAGAAGTTTGGGGGTGGCCACGCGAAATGCCAGCATCGGCATGAGGCTTTGGCCACCAGCAATGGCCTTGGCCTCTCCTTCACCAGCGGCAAGAAGTGCGACAGCGTCCTCAAGCGTTGCCGGACGGGCGTAGGAGAACGGTCTTGGTTTCATCGCTCTGCTTCTCAATACCGTGGTTACCGCGTTTAGTATTTACGCCAATTCCAGGAGCGATCGTCGATGTGCTGTCGCGCGTTGTGTTGGAATTTGGTGACGCAATCTCCGGCATTTCGAGATTAACGGGTCGACCGGCGAGGTCAATCGGCTGAGCGATGGATGTTCTGGCGAGCGTCCGCCAACCATCAACTTGCCGCAGACTGATCTGACCGGGCGCGAGCAACGCCCACAGCAGCATCGCGGCGGTTTTCGTTGATGGCAGCACGATCTGTGTCTTGATCCGTGCTTGAACTCTTCGTGCGGATGCTCGATCGCGTTAATGGTCTTGGCGCTGTGCCATTGGCTCGGCGGAAGCCGCGTGAAGGTGAACAGCCGGTCGCCGGCTTCTTCCGGGCTGTCGGCCGCCACCTTGTACTTGAGCCGCCAGTGGCGCAGAAAGACCTTGCCGTGGCTTTCGATCTGCGCCGGAGTGTCGGCGTAGATCGTGTCGGTGTGGTCGGTGCTGACCTCCTCTGCAAACGCTCGGATGCGTGCGCCAGCGGGTTGCGGTGCTTGTGCACGGTGTGCTGCCGCACTGGTACGCCGCCCCGGACCGCGGTGATGGCCTGCTCCAGCCCCGGCGCCCCGTCCACAATCAGGAACACGGCCACCCCAAGGCCACAAGCGATCAGATCATCGAGCGCGCTTGCGCCAGGTTTCTGCGCTTTCGGAGCCCATGCTCTTGACCGCGAGCAGCGCCTGCTGGCCATCGGCACCCACGCTGATGACGACCAAGAGCGAGATCGCGGTTGCCTTGCGGTCGAACCATACATCCACCACCGTTCCGTCAAAGATGAGCCGCACGATCGGCTCATCGCCGAGCGGATGCGCGTTCCAGGCCTCCCAGTCGGTCTTCACCTTGCGCCAGACCCGGCCCACCGTGTCCTTGCCCGCGGCGCCGCCGGACAGCGTCTTGAGCGCGCGGGGGCACACGGGCGCGCATTGGTGGCGGCCAAATACATGCCGGCGGTCAACACATCGGCCGCCAGGTTGCGGCGCTGGTAGGCCCGCAATACTTGGCTGTTCCGCTCCGCGGTCTTGCCGTCTGGTCCGTCGAGCCGCGCGCGGCATTTCGATCTGGATGCGACCGCGAGTGCCCATCAGCGATCATGACCGATGCTCGTGCCGGCGACCGATGACTGCGACCGTGCGATTATCGCCATCCGACGGCTTCGGCCGGCAGTCCTACCGAGGTCGCTGCAAAGTTCTCCCTAGCTCGCCTTCGATCGTTGCTCCGACGAACTCGCAAACCCGCTAGCGCACGCAGGTCTCAATCGGGTGGCACGGCTCGTCGAAGAGATGCACAGCCCTATGGCCCAGAGGCTACGAGCACTCAGGCTCCGTCGTAATCTTCCTCATCGCGTGGTCTCCCATCCGTCGCTCCTACGCCGGATGATCCAAGGTTGATAAATCCAGAGACTACGCCATTCTCAATTCCAACCAACTCCACGACGGGGCCCTACAATCGGCACCGCCCTCACGGCAATATCGGTTCAAAGCCACCCATCGGCCGACTCGGTTCGCCAAGAACAACCTGTTGCGGTTCTACACCCGGCCCACGGGCGCGGTGGTAAGAGTGCCAGCCACGAGTTTGCCGGCCACCAGCACGCTGCGATCCGTTGGGCCGCTCGCGATCAGGTCGGCGATGTCGACGGCATCAACAATCATAAGGTCGGCGCTGGCGCCAACGCGAATACCGTGCCGAGCGCGCCCCATCATCCGCGCCGGCGTTTCACTAATCATACGGAATGCGGTCGCGAAGTCGCGGTCATCAAAGTGTCCGGCGAGCATCGTCCAGCGTGCCAATTCCAGCAGATCGCCGGTCCCGGTGGGTACAAAAGGATCCTGGATATTATCGCTTGCAATCGCGACCATGACTCCGCCGCGACTCAGCGCTCTCGCGCGGGTGAGACCGCGCGGGGGAAGGCGAGGCGCTTCGCGTCCGAGCAGGTACAGATTGGAGGTCGGCAGCGTTACAACCCCAATCCTGTTACGGGCAAAACCTTCGATAATCGGCTGCACCTCGACTTCCGCCATCGCACTCAGCGCCGAGCAGTGACCGGCAATTACGCGGCCCTGCATTCC
>JADGGK010000052.1 GCA_019689975.1 Pseudolabrys sp. | reverse complement strand
CCCGCGCAGCCACAAATCATGGTACGCGGACTGCCGCTTTTTTCTAGATTTAGTGGTATTTTGGCACGGTGCCCGCGAATCAGACGGGGCACGGCTAGGGAGAAATCGCTATGAAAGGGATCGAAACCATCAAAGGCTGGGTCGCGGAACTCACCGAGCTCGGTCTGATGTTGCTGGCATTGGCCATCGTGCTTGCCCTTCTCGTCGGTTCAAGTCTCCCGTTCTTCGGCTCGGTGACGACCAATATCATGGCCTGGGTCAAAGACCTTGGTTCGAACGGTCTGGTCGGCCTCATCACCCTCGGGATCATCATTTGGCTGTTCTCGAATCGCAAGCTCGCCTGAGCGGACGCTCGCCCGCGTGAAGCAATCGGTGGGGGGCCCCAACTCCCCACCTCCTTGGTCCATTGCCGCGCTCGCTCGCGAGCGCGCAGTCAGTGCCGGGTCACCGCCATGGACAAATTCGTCGCCACCGCCAAGCGCGCGCTCTGGGATTTCGTCGAGCTCGCGTTCCTGCTCGTGCTGTCGCTCGTCCTGATCTTTCTGCTGCTCGGACAGAATGCCGGCCCCTATGTGACGTCGGTCGCCGACAACGTGACCAAATTCGCCGCAAGCGCGGGCGCCGGTCTGCTGGGAGCCCTCATCGTGCTCGCGATCGTCTTCCTGGTGCTGCGGCGGATGGGCAGCGCCCTCGCGGGCGGCTCGCCTCCCGTGCAGAGCACCGCGCGGCGACGCCAGGGCACCCGGTGATGTGACGCGGCTTACGCCGTCTCGCGCACGGCGATGCCCTTGTCCTTGAACAGTTGCTGGAGCTCGCCGGCCTGGAACATCTCGCGCACGATGTCGCAACCGCCGACGAACTCGCCTTTCACATAGAGCTGCGGGATCGTCGGCCAGTTCGAATAGGCCTTGATTCCGTTCCTGAGCTCGTCGGATTCGAGCACGTTGAGGCCTTTGTAGGGGACTCCCAAATGGTCGAGTATCTGCACGACCTGCCCCGAGAAGCCGCACATCGGGAATTGCGGCGTGCCCTTCATGAACAATACCACGTCGTTCGATTTCACTTCATTGTCGATGAATTGTTCGATGCTCATGGGTCCTTGCCCTGTTAGGCGTCACGCGGCTGCGCGAGGCAGGTTGATTCATCGCCGATTATATATGGGATCGGGCGCAAGGCCGCCACCCCGGCACGGTTTCGGGGCCGCGGCCCCGCCGCCTGCGCGCGGCGACGGCCAGGGAGCCTCGGTCCGGGAGCGGGTTCCGACGCGATCGCCTCGGCACCGTCATCGACAGGGGTCGCGCCGACGAAGAGGGAGAACGAACCCAATGCTCTTGCCTCCCCGTCAGCCCTCCGGCACCGCGGTCTGCAGCGCCAGGGCGTGGAGCATGCCTCCCATCTGTTCCTTGAGCGCCTCGTAGACGAGCTGGTGCTGCTGGACCCGCGACTTGCCCTTGAAGGAGGCGGAGATGACGGTCGCGGCATAGTGATCGCCGTCTCCAGCGAGGTCCCGGATGATCACTTCGGCGTCCGGGATGCGCGCTTTGATCAGCCGCTCGATCTCGGCGGCGTCCATTGGCATTGCCGTATTGCTCCTCAATGCCCGTTCAGGGGCGACCGGCCATGAAAGCCGGCAGCCAGCTTTCGAAACGTTCACGCAAGATCGTGACAAGCATGGGGCGTTCGCCCGGAAGCGTCAATGCATCGCCCCCTGTCGTCCCGAGCCGAGCCGCGGGCACGTTTGCGGCCGCCAGTCGTGCCAGCAGCGCGTCCGCCTCGCTCGCCGCCGTGGTCACCACGTAGCGCGCCTGATCCTCCCCGAACCAGAACGCGTGCGGCGGCCCCGCGGCGCCGGCCAAGGCCGCCCCGATCCCCGACGCGATGGCCATTTCCGCGATCGCGACCAACACGCCGCCATCGGACACGTCGTGCACGGCGGTGAGCATGCCCGCGCGGATCAGCTCGCGCACGATATCGCCATTGCGCTTTTCGGCGGCAAGATCGACCGGCGGGGGAGCCCCCTCCTCGCGTCCGCATATCTCGCGCAGGTAAGCGGATTGGCCGAGCCATGACGGCGGGCCGCCCACCAGCACGATCGCCTCGCCCTCCCGCTTGAAGGCGAGCGTCGCCGAGCGCCTGAAATCATCGATGAGACCGACGCCGCCGATGGTCGGCGTGGGCAAGATCGCGCGGCCGTTGGTTTCATTGTAGAGCGAGACATTGCCGGAGACCACCGGGAAATCCAGCGCCCTGCAGGCTTCGGCGATGCCGCGGATGCAGCCGACGAGCTGCCCCATGATCTCCGGCCGCTCGGGATTGCCGAAATTGAGATTGTCGGTGACGGCAAGGGGACGCGCGCCGACGGCGGTGAGATTGCGCCAGCACTCGGCGACCGCCTGCTTGCCCCCCTCGACGGGATCCGCTTCGCAGTAGCGCGGCGTGACGTCGGTGGCGAGCGCGAGCGCCTTGGGTCCCTCGCCGACCCGCACCACCGCCGCATCGCCCCCCGGCCGCTGCACGGTGTCGCCGCCGATGACATGGTCGTACTGCTCCCATACCCAGCGCCGGGAGCAGAGGTCGGGTGCCGCAAGGAGCCGCTCGAGCGCATCCGCCGTGCCCACCGGCGGCGCGACGGCGGCGGCATCGATCGGTTTCTGACGGACCGGCTCGCGGTAGGGACGCCGGTATTGCGGTGCCAGGTCGCCGAGTTCCTTGATGGGCAGGTCCGCCATCACCGCGCCGCGATGGCGCACGACGAAGCGCCTGCTCGGCGTCGTCTCGCCGATCACCGCGAAATCAAGCCCCCATTTGCGAAAGACCGCCGCTGCCTCCGCTTCCTTCCCCGGCCTGAGCACCATGAGCATGCGCTCTTGGCTTTCCGAGAGCATCATCTCATAGGCGCTCATGCCTTCCTCGCGGCAGGGAACGCGGTCGAGATCGAGAGTGATACCGAGATCGCCCTTGGCCCCCATCTCCACCGCGGAGCAGGTCAGCCCGGCCGCGCCCATGTCCTGGATGGCGACCACACAGCCCTTCGCCATGATCTCGAGGCAGGCCTCCAAAAGCAGCTTTTCCGAGAAGGGATCGCCGACTTGCACCGCCGGCCGCTTCGTGTCGGCGTCGTGCCCAAACTCGGCCGAGGCCATGCTGGCGCCATGGATGCCGTCGCGCCCCGTCTTGGAGCCGAGATAGACGACCGGCATGCCGACGCCGGAGGCGGCCGCGTAGAAGATCTCGTCCTTGCGGCAGATGCCGACCGCCATGGCGTTGACAAGGCAGTTGCCGTCGTAGCGCGAATGGAAGCGCAGCGAGCCGCCCACCGTCGGCACGCCGAAGGAATTGCCGTAGCCGCCGATGCCCGCCACCACGCCGGAAAGCAGATGACGCGTCCGCGGGTGCCCCGGATCGCCGAAAAACAGCGCGTCGAGACAGGCGATGGGACGCGCGCCCATGGTGAACACGTCGCGCAGAATCCCGCCGACGCCGGTGGCGGCGCCCTGATACGGCTCGATGTAACTCGGGTGATTGTGGCTTTCCATCTTGAACACGCAGGCGAGGCCATCGCCGATGTCGATCACGCCCGCGTTCTCGCCCGGGCCCTGGATCACCCACGGCGCCGCGGTCGGCAGCGCGCGCAAATGCACCTTGGATGACTTGTACGAGCAGTGCTCGTTCCACATGGCGGAGAAGATGCCGAGCTCGGTCAGCGTCGGCGTACGGCCGATAAGATCAAGGATGCGCCGGTATTCGTCCGGCGTGAGGCCGTGCTCGGCCGCCAGTTCGGGCGTGACGGAAAGCTCGCCGGAGATCACCTGCGTCTCGGTCATGACCGCGCTCGGCGGGCGACGGCGTGTCGAATCGTCATGCCGCCTTTGCCAAATAGTCGACAAGGCCCGCGAACAAGCCGCGCCCGTCGGTGCAGCCCAAGGCATCCTCGACGTGGTTCTCGGGATGCGGCATCATGCCGAGCACGTTGCCGCGCTCGTTGATGATGCCGGCGATGGCGTTGACCGCCCCGTTGTGATTCCAGACCGGATCGGTTTCGCCCTCGGGCGAGACATAGCGGAAGATCACCCGCCCTTCCTCTTCCAGCCGTGCGATGGTCGCGGCGTCGGCGACGTAATTGCCCTCGCCATGCGCGATCGGTATGCGGATCACCTGCCCGGCATTGTAGCCTCGCGTGAAGGGCGTATCCGAGCGCTCCACGCGCAGGAAAACGTCGCGGCATATGAATTTCAGATTCCCGTTGCGCATCAATACGCCGGGCAACAACCCGGCCTCGCACAGGATCTGAAAACCGTTGCAGACGCCGAGCACCAAGCCGCCGGCGGCGGCGTGGCGACGCACCGCGTCCATGATCGGGCTGCGCGCCGCGATGGCGCCGCAGCGAAGATAATCCCCGTAGGAGAACCCGCCGGGAATGACGACGAGATCGGTCCCGGAAGGGAGCTCGCGCTGCGCGTGCCAGATCATGGCGGGCTGGCGACCGGAGATGAGCGTGAGCGCCCGCGCCATGTCCCGTTCGCGATTGATGCCCGGAAAGACCAGTACCGCCGCTTTCATCCCAACACATCCACGCGGTAATTCTCGATCACCGTATTGGCCAGAAGCTTGTCGGCCGCCTCCCTGAGCACGGCTTCGGCCTTGCCACGATCCAGACCCTCGAGCTCGATGTCGAATATCTTGCCCTGGCGCACGCTGGTCACCCCTTCCACCCCGAGCGCGCGCAGCGCCCCCTCGATCGCCTTGCCTTGCGGATCGAGGATGCCGGCTTTCAAGGTGACGGTGACCCGGGCTTTCACGGGAAGGCCTCTATCCGGAACTGGTCAGGGTCGGGCTCCTCCCGGCCATGCACGTCTTACCCGATTCGCCATCGAACGCCTCGACGCCGGCCGCCACGGCGGCCCGAGGCCGCATCCGCCTCGGCGGACAAAGCGAGATGGACCCGCTCATTTCGCGGGTTCGGCCTAGCTCTTGACCAGCACCGGCCCGGAGCCCTGGGGACGCTCGCCCTCGCTCATGATGCCGAGCCGCTTGGCAACCTCGGTATAGGCTTCGACGAGTCCGCCGAGGTCCCGCCGGAAACGATCCTTGTCGAGCTTCTCGTTCGATTTGATGTCCCACAACCGGCACGAGTCGGGCGAGATCTCGTCGGCCACAACGATGCGCATGACGTCGTTTTCCCACAGCCGTCCCGTCTCCATCTTGAAGTCGACCAGACGGATGCCGACGCCGAGAAACAGCCCGGAGAGGAAATCATTGACGCGGATCGCCAGCGCCATGATGTCGTCGATCTCCTGCGGCGAGGCCCAGCCGAACGCGGTGATATGCTCTTCCGACACCATCGGGTCGTTGAGCTTGTCGTTCTTGTAATAGAATTCGATGATCGAGCGCGGCAGTTGCGTGCCTTCCTCGATCCCGAGACGCTGCGACAGAGAACCAGCGGCCACGTTGCGCACCACCACCTCGAGCGGGATGATCTCGACCTCGCGAATGAGCTGCTCGCGCATGTTGAGACGGCGGATGAAATGCGTCGGCACCCCGATATTGTTCAGGTGTTGGAAGACGTATTCCGAAATGCGATTGTTGAGGACGCCCTTGCCCTCGATGACCTCGTGTTTCTTGGCGTTGAAGGCGGTGGCATCGTCCTTGAAATGCTGGATCAGCGTTCCGGGCTCCGGGCCCTCGTATAGGACCTTGGCCTTGCCCTCGTAGATGCGACGACGGCGGCTCATGGGCGTGTACCGTGATTTGTGAAAGTCCATCGGATCTGCCGTGGCTCCTCTATGAGAAACTTCTTAAAGATCCGCGGCGGGGCCGGGCCGCGGTCGCGCGCAGTCGCACCGGAGCGGCCCGGACACGCCCGTCAACCTAGCCGATCGCTCGCGGCAGCACAATCGCCGCGGCCCGCCGTTGTCCACTTCGTAATTCCGCCGCAATGGCGCGCCCCGCTGTGGCCTCGATCCTGTTGCGCCGATATGCCAAGTTGCATATAGGCCTGCATGCGGCCGCCGCAAGCAAAGAGGGGTGCATGACCACCACGTTCGACAAGCGCGAGGAAGGCTTCGAAAAGCAATTCGCGCATGACGAGGAACTGAAATTCAAGGCGATTGCCCGCCGCAATAAACTGATCGGATTGTGGGCCGCCGGCCTGCTCGGCAAGAGCGGCGCCGAGGCCGAGTCCTATGCCAAGGAGGTCGTCCTCGCCGACATCGAACACGCCGGCGAGGAGGACGTGATCGGCAAACTCGTCAAGGATCTGGCGCCCACCGGCATCACCGAGCCGGAGATCCGCGCCAAGATGAGCGAGATGTTCACGCAGGCCCTGGCCCAGGTGAAGAAGAGCGGATAGGCGGGTACGGGCGGCGCTCAGCCGCCGCCGGCGGACGAAAGCTCCGCCACGATCGCGTCGAGCGCCCGCCGCGGATTCGCGACGGCCGCGGCAGCGTCGACGGCAATGATGCGGTAGCCGCGCGCGGCAAGATAGGCGCGCTTTTCGGCGCGCGCGGCGGCGGCCGCGGCCGATTCGGCCTCCGGCACCAGGTCGACGACGCATCGCATCGGAAAGGATACCAGATCCACGATATGCGGGCCGATCGGGACCTGCCGCTTGAAGCCGCGGCCGGCAAGCCGGCGATCATTGACCAGCGCCTGCCACAAAACGCGTTCCGCCTCGGTCGGATTCCTGCGCAGCAGCCGCGACAGGCCGCGCACCGGGCCGCGCTCGCGCGGCACGCGGCCGCCGCCGTGTTCGGCAATCAGCTCGCGCAGCCGCTGCGCCTCGGCGGCATCGAGCACCCCGCCGCGCGCCGGGCCCTTGCGGCCCTGCGCGATTGCCGTGAGCACGCCGTGCAAGGTGCGCACGTCCTGTTGCGTCGGCTGCATGCGCGTGAAGATGTTGCGCAGATTGATGCGCATGGTGCTGCTTTTTTCCGGCGGGCGGAAGAACTCGACCTTCTCCAGCTCGCGTTCGAGATCGGCGAAGAAGGCAGCAAGCTGCTGCTTGGATGCCGGCGGCGATTTCTGCGGCATCGAGAAGGGCAATCCGCCGCCGGCCTGCTTGAACCATTCGTAACAGACGATCGCCACCGCCTGCGCGAGGTTGAGCGAGGCGAACGCCGGGTTCACCGGCAGCGTCACGATGCGGTCGGCAAGCGCGATCTCCTCGTTTTCCAGCCCGTTGCGCTCACGGCCGAACACGACCGCAACTTTCTCGCCCGCGGCGATACGGGAGGCCATCTCCGCCGCCGCCGCCTCCGCCGATATCAC
Source organism: Pseudolabrys sp. (assembly GCA_019689975.1). GTDB lineage: Bacteria > Pseudomonadota > Alphaproteobacteria > Rhizobiales > Xanthobacteraceae > Pseudolabrys. The sequence goes on along the minus strand of JADGGK010000052.1, from coordinate 12,489 downwards.
CGGCTTGGCCTGATCATGCCGACGCGCCGTCGTGGCCAGCACGAAGGTGCAATCGGCGATTGCCGCCGCGAGACTCTCGCACAAAATCGCCGCGTCGAGGACGCAATCGGCGCCCGCCGCCATCACCCGCGCTTTCTCGTTCGGCCAGCCCTGCACCGGCCGCACGAGGCAGAGCCGCGACAGCCCGAAATTCGCCATCACGCGCGCGGCAGCGCCGATGTTCTCGCCCAGTTGCGGCTCGACCAGCACCACGATCGGCGCAGGCGTCACGAGCCATGGCTTGGTCTTGTCGGTGCCGGCACCGGGCATGGGCGTCCTCGCGCGCGCGGGTATAGCCGTCGCGGCGGGCCTCGGAAAGGAGGATGATCCGGGCGCTTCCGCCGCCGGTTTTCGGATGCTATAGGCTCGCGCGCCGGCTCACAGCCGCCCCTTCCATCCGAGCGTTCTCACAAGGTCCGTTCCGCAATGGCGAAGATAAAAGTGGCCAACCCCGTCGTCGAAATGGACGGCGACGAGATGACCCGCATCATTTGGCAGCTCATCAAGGACAAGCTCATTCATCCGTACCTCGATATCGAGCTTCTCTATTACGACCTCTCGATCCAGAACCGCGACGCAACCGACGACCAGGTCACGGTCGACGCGGCGGAAATGATCAAGAAGGTGGGTGTCGGGGTCAAATGCGCCACCATCACGCCCGATGAAGCCCGGGTGAAAGAGTTCAACTTGAAGAAAATGTGGCGTTCGCCCAACGGCACCATCCGCAACATCATCGGCGGAGTGATCTTCCGCGAGCCGATCATTTGCCGGAACGTGCCGCGCCTGGTGCCCGGCTGGACGCAGCCGATCGTGATCGGGCGCCACGCCTACGGAGACCAGTATCGCGCGACCGACATCAAGGTGCCGGAAAAAGCCAAGCTCACGTTGAGCTACGTCGCCCCCGACGGCAAGAAGGTCGAGCACGAGGTTTTCGAGTTTCCCAAAGCGGGCGTCGCTCTTGCGATGTACAACCTCGACGATTCGATCCGCGATTTCGCCATGGCCTCCTTCAACTACGGGCTCGCTCGCGGTTATCCGGTCTATCTCTCGACCAAGAACACGATCCTCAAGGTCTATGACGGCCGCTTCAAGGATATTTTCCAGGAAGTATACGACAAGCATTTCCGGGCGGAATTCGAGAAGCGGAATCTCACCTACGAGCACCGGTTGATCGACGACATGGTGGCCGCCGCGCTCAAATGGTCAGGCGGCTATGTCTGGGCTTGCAAGAACTACGACGGCGATGTGCAGTCGGACGTGGTCGCGCAGGGTTTCGGCTCGCTCGGCCTCATGACCTCCGTGCTGATGACGCCCGACGGCAAGATCGTGGAATCGGAAGCCGCCCACGGGACGGTCACGCGCCACTATCGCCAGCATCAGAGGGGCGAGCAGACCTCGACCAACTCGATCGCCTCGATCTTTGCCTGGACGCGCGGGCTCGGCCATCGCGCCAAGCTCGACGGCAATACCGCCCTCGCACATTTTGCCTCGACGCTGGAGAAGGTCTGCGTCGAGACCGTGGAAGCCGGCTACATGACCAAGGATCTCGCGCTGCTGATCGGCCCCGATCAGCCGTGGCTCAGCACGACCGGATTCCTCGACAAGGTGGACGAGAACCTCAGGAAGGCGATGGCGGCGTGACCGGGGCGACGCAGCGGCCGCGGTTGCTGTGCACGCCGGGCGTTTGATGCTACGAGAAACCTGACGTTCCGATCCGTCGCCGCGCGGCCGCGCGACGCGATCGGCGGTTTACCGCGCACCGGGGGTTGGACGATTGACGTCGACCGTCAACGTGGACGCCTACAGCAATGCGCTCGTCGTCCTCGGCACGGCCAGCATCGTCGTGCCTTTGCTGCGCCGCGCAGGCGTGAGCGCGATCCTGGCCTATCTCGGCGCCGGCGCGCTGCTGGGACCTTTCGGACTCGGCGCGTTCGCGCGCTCGTTCCCTCCGCTCTACTGGGTCACGATCACCGATGCCGCCAACATTGCCGGCATTTCCGAGCTCGGCGTCGTGTTCCTGCTGTTCCTGATCGGGCTTGAACTCCCGTTCCACCGCCTCGCGACCATGCGGAGCCTGGTGTTTGGTCTCGGCGGCCTGCAAATCCTGCTCACGGCGGCGGCGATCGCCGGCGTCGTGGCGGCGGCCGGGCGAGCCGCCCCGGTCGCGGTCATCGTCGGCCTGTGCCTGTCGCTGTCCTCGACCGCGATCGTGATCGAGCTGCTTGCGAGCCAAGAGCGCCTGATGACGGGCGCCGGCAGGGCGGCCTTCTCGGTGCTGCTCGCCCAGGATCTGGCCATCGTCCCGCTCCTGCTCTTCGTCTCGACATTTGCAACCGGCGGCAAGACCTCCGCATTCGCGAACCTCGCGAGCGCGCTCGTCCAGGCGGCGGTCGCCATCGCCGTCATCATCGCGGCCGGCCGGTTCATGCTGCGGCCGTTGTTTCGTCTTACGGCCACGCTGCAGCCGCGGGAGCTATTCGTCGCGGCGGTTCTCTTCGTCATCGTCGGCGCAGGCGTCATCGCGGAACAGGCCCATCTGCCGATGGCGCTCGGCGCTTTCGTCGCCGGCCTGCTCCTTGCCGAAACGGAATTCACGAAGGCGATTCAGACCGCCATCGAGCCGTTCAAGGGCCTGCTGCTCGGCATTTTCTTTTTCACCATCGGCATGAGCATCGATGTCCGCGAACTGGCGCGCGAACCCGTTTGGCTCGGCGTCGTCATTCTCGGGCTGATCGCCCTGAAAGCGGCGATCGTCATCCTCCTGGCGCGTTTGTTCCGGCTGTCGTGGTCAAGCGGTGTGGAGGCCGGCGCCGTGCTGGCGCCGGGCGGAGAATTCGCCTTCGTCGGCATGAGCGCCGCGACCGCCGTCGGTCTCATCGAGGCGTCGTTCGCCAATTTCATCCTTGCGCTCACCGCCGTCACCATGGCGTTCATTCCCCTGCTTTCGTCCGTGACGCAGCGCCTTCTGGCGTGGAGCAAATCGGCCAAACGGGTCGACCCTGAGCTGCTGGTGCGACCGGCGACCGCCGCCAGGCATGCGGTCGTCGTCGGCTATGGCCGCGTCGGCAAGGTCGTCTGCTCGCTGCTCGCGCGCCATTCCATTCCCCACATCGCCGTCGACCGCAATCCGATCGAGGTGGCGCGCGACCGCCGCGAGGGTCACAATGTCTACTACGGCAATGCCGCGGATCCGGAATTCCTCCGCGCCTGCGGCGTCATGGAAGCGGCGGGGGTCGTGGTCACGATCCAGGAGCCTAAGACGATCGACGACATCGTGGCCCATCTGCGCGCGCTGCGACCCGATCTGCTCATCGTTTCCCGCGCGCGCGACGCCGAGCATGCGCGGCGCCTCTATCAGGCCGGCGCGACCGACGCCGTTCCCGAAACGGTCGAGGCCAGCCTGCAGCTCTCGGAGGCCTTCCTCGTCGGGCTCGGCGTGCCGATGGGCGCGGCCATCGCCACCGTCCATGAGAAGCGAGACGAATTTCGCCGCCTGCTGCGGCAGGCCGCGCAGGGCGGCGGTCGGCCCGCGCCCTAGGCTCGCGGCACCGTCGAGAGAGACCGGCTCCGCAAGGATCCCCTCGCCGGTGCCGCGGGATCCCGCCTCGATCCGATCGCGGTCTTGGCGCGCGCCGCGACGGGGCGCCGATGATCGGCCGGCGAGAGCGGATCTAAGCGCCAGCGACCCTGCGGGCGAGCGCGCCGACATCTAACCGGGGCATCGCCCGCCATCGCGCGCGCAGCGCGGCGATCGGCACGCGACCCTGCGATCCTCGATGGCGCCGTCGCCCTTTGCGGGCCTCCCCGCCGCGAGGAGATGGCCTCCGATCCCTGCAGATCATGTTCCTAGGCACCGAGAGCCTGCTCGATCGCCCTCAGCGCCGCTTCGGCCTTCGCACCGTCCGGACCGCCGGCCTGGGCCATGTCCGGCCGACCGCCGCCGCCTTTGCCGCCGAGCGCCTCCGCGCCCTTGCGCACGAGATCGACGGCATTGAAGCGCGCGGTCAGATCGGCCGTGACCCCGACCACGAGGCCGGCCTTGCCCTCCTCGGTCCGCGCGACGATGGCGACGACGCCGGAGCCGAGCCGCTTCTTGCCCTCGTCGGCAAGACCGCGCAGATCCTTGAGCGAGACGCCCGACACCGCGCGCGCAAGCAGCTTGACGCCGTTGATTTGGCGCACCTCGGCGGAAGCCTCCGCCGGCGCTCCCGCGCCCATGGCGAGCTTCCTGCGCGCCTCGCTCACATCGCGCTCGAGTCGTTTGCGTTCCTCCAACAGCGCGGCGATCCGCGCCGGCATCGCTTCCAGCGGGACCTTGAGCTCGGAGGCCGCCGCGCGCGCAAGCTCGAGCTGCCTGTGCGCCGCCTTGCGCGCGGCCTTGCCCGTCAAGGCCTCGATGCGGCGTACGCCGGCAGCAACGCCGGCATCGGACACGATCGAGATCAGCCCGATGTCGCCGGTGCGGCGCACGTGGGTGCCGCCGCACAGCTCCACCGACCAGCCCAGGCTGTTGCCGCCGCCCTCGCCCATGGCGACCACGCGCACCTCCTCGCCATATTTCTCGCCGAACAGGGCGCGCGCGCCGAGCGCGATCGCCTCATCGACGGCCATCAGCCGTGTCGTCACCGGCGCATTCTGCAACACGATGTCGTTGGCGAGGTCCTCGACCTGCTCGAGCTCGGCCGCGGTCATCGGTTTGGGGTGCGAGAAGTCGAAGCGCAGTCGGTCGGGCGCGACGAGCGAACCCTTCTGCGCGACGTGATCTCCGAGCACCTGGCGCAGCGCCTCGTGCAGCAGGTGCGTCGCGGAGTGATTCTGGCGGATGGCGAAGCGGCGCGCGTGATCAACCTCAAGGAGCAGCGGATCGCCCCTTCTCACCGTACCCTGTTCGACCTTCACCACATGCTCGAACAGATCGCCTGCCCGTTTCAGCGTATCCGTGACCGCGATCCGCACCCCCTCGCGCCGCATGTTGCCGGTGTCGCCCACCTGCCCCCCGCTTTCCGCATAGAACGGGGTCTGATTGAGGATGATCGAGCCCGTCTCGCCGCTTGACAGGGCCTCGACCTCTTGGCCGTCCTTCACCAAGGCGGCCACCACCCCCTCGGCGCTCTCCGTCTCGTAGCCGAGGAATTCGGTGGCGCCGAGCTTCTCGCGCAGCGCGAACCACACCGCCTGCTGCGCCGCCTCGCCGGAGCCGGCCCACGACGCGCGCGCCTTCGCGCGCTGGCGCTCGAGGGCGTCCGTGAAGCCGGCGAGGTCGACGGAAATGCCGCGCGCGCGCAGGGCATCCTGGGTGAGGTCGAGCGGAAATCCGTAGGTATCGTACAGCGTGAACGCCGTGTCGCCGTCGAGCATGTCGCCGCGTCGCAGCGTGGCGCTCTTCTCTTCCAAGATCGCAAGGCCGCGCGCGAGGGTCGCCCGGAAGCGCGTCTCTTCGAGCCTGAGCGTCTCGGTGATCAGCGCTTCGGCGCGGACAAGCTCCGGATAGGCCTGACCCATTTCGCGCGTGAGCGCCGGCACGAGTTTCCACATCAGCGGTTCCTTGGCGCCGAGAAGCTCGGCATGGCGCATGGCGCGCCGCATGATGCGCCGAAGCACATAGCCGCGGCCTTCATTCGCGGGAAGTACCCCGTCGGCGATCAGGAAGGCCGCGGCACGCAGATGGTCGGCGATCACGCGGTGCGAGGCCTTCTGCGGACCCCGCGGATCGACCCCGGTGAGCTCGGCGACGGCGCGAATGAGCCCGACGAACAGGTCGATGGCATAGTTGTCGTGGGTGCCCTGCAGCACCGCGGCGATGCGCTCGAGCCCCATGCCGGTGTCGATCGAGGGCCGTGGCAGCGCGACGCGCTTGCCGCCCTCGAGCTGCTCGAACTGCATGAAGACCAGATTCCAGATCTCGACGAAGCGGTCGCCGTCGGCCTCGGCCGAGCCCGGCGGGCCGCCGGGGACATGCGCCCCGTGGTCGTAGAAAATTTCCGAGCACGGCCCACAGGGGCCGGTGTCGCCCATGGCCCAGAAATTGTCGGAACCGGCGATGCGGAGGATTTTCGAGTCGGGAAGCCCGCTGATCCGCTTCCAGAGATCGAAGGCGTCATCGTCGTCGACATGGACGGTGACCAGGAGCCGCTCGACCGGAAGCGCGAACTCCCGCGTCACCAGCTTCCAAGCAAGCTCGATCGCACCCTCCTTGAAGTAGTCGCCGAAGGAGAAGTTGCCGAGCATCTCGAAGAAGGTGTGGTGGCGAGTGGTATAGCCCACATTGTCGAGGTCGTTGTGCTTGCCGCCCGCGCGCACGCATTTCTGCGCGGTGACGGCGCGGACATAGGGACGTTTTTCGAGCCCGGTGAAGACGTTCTTGAACTGCACCATGCCGGCATTGGTGAACAGCAATGTCGGATCGTTGCGCGGCACGAGCGGCGAGGACGCGACGGCGGTGTGGCCGTTGCGCACGAAATAATCGATGAAGCTCCTGCGGATCTCGTTGACGCCGCTCATGGTGCCCGACGCTGGACGCTGCCCCCTGCCCGCTGCCGGTCGCTCGCCCGTTGCTCAGCGCTGCCGCGTGCCCTCTTCCCGCACGAGGCAGGCGAGCCACGGACACGACAACGCCGCCCTCGGCGCGCCGAGGCGCGTGGTCCGACGGAGACAAATCCCCGTTCGGCTTGATGTTTCCAGGGCTTTTTACCGGCGCGGGATGGGGAAGTCTAGGAAGGCCGGGCAAGTCGAACCCGAGAGAACCCTAGCGCGTCGCTCAAACCCGCCTCGCAGGCGGTCCGAACCCGGGCCGACAGGTCCTGCAACCCAGGCAAGCCGCAACCGCCACCGGCGGCACCGGCGCCGCACTCTTCCAACCGCGCACGGCTCTTCACGCAGCCCGGTCGGCCCACCCAATCGGGCGCCGCGCCCGCGGCGGACAAATGACGACTCGCCGGCCCCGCCGCTCGCCGCGCGCGGGCTCCGCGAGCCGGCGTGGCGACGGCCAACCGCACATCCCTTCGGCCAGGCTTGGCCAAACCTCGGTCAGGCTTTGGTCGGACGTCGGTCACGCCTCGGCCAGTTCGTCGGTGCCGCCTTCGCGGCCGCTCTCGTCGCCCGCCAAGATCGCTTCGGCCACGATGCCGGCATTCTGGCGCACCGCCGCCTCGATGCGGCCCGCAATATCGGGATTGTCCTTCAGGAACTGCTTGGCATTCTCGCGCCCCTGGCCGATACGCTGACTGTCAAAGGAGAACCAGGCGCCCGATTTCTCGATCACGCCTGCCTTCACGCCGAGATCGACCAGCTCGCCGGCCTTGGAGATGCCCTCGCCATACATGATGTCGAACTCGACTTGCTTGAAGGGTGGGGCGAGCTTGTTCTTGACCACCTTGACGCGCGTCTGGTTTCCGATGACCTCGTCGCGTTCCTTGATCGCGCCGATGCGGCGGATGTCGAGCCTGACGGAGGCATAGAACTTCAGCGCATTGCCGCCCGAGGTCGTCTCCGGCGAGCCGTACATGATGCCGATCTTCATGCGGATCTGATTGATGAAGATCACCATGGTACGCGATTTGGAGATCGAGGCGGTGAGCTTGCGCAGCGCTTGGCTCATGAGGCGCGCTTGGCCTCCGGGCTGCGTCTCGCCCATTTCGCCTTCGAGCTCGGCGCGCGGCACCAGCGCGGCAACCGAATCGACCACCAGCACGTCGATTGCGCCCGAGCGGACCAGCGTGTCGGCGATCTCGAGCGCCTGCTCGCCGGCATCGGGCTGCGAGATCAAGAGGTCGTCGGTATTGACACCGAGTTTGCGCGCGTAGACCACGTCGAGTGCATGTTCGGCGTCGATGAAGGCGCAGATGCCGCCCTTCTTCTGCGCTTCGGCAATGCAATGCAGCGCGAGCGTGGTCTTGCCGGACGATTCCGGGCCATAGATTTCAACGATGCGGCCGCGCGGCAGGCCGCCGATGCCGAGCGCGATGTCGAGCCCGAGCGAGCCCGTGGATATGGCCTCGATATCCATGGCCTTGTCGTTCTTGCCGAGCCGCATGACCGAGCCCTTGCCGAATTGGCGCTCGATCTGGCTCAGCGCAGCGGACAAGGCCTTCGATTTGTCCATGGACGATCCTTCCACGACACGCAAAACGGGCTGACTCATGAGATGCGCTCCTTATGGCCGGGATTCGACCCCCCGACAATGCGAGGCCGCCAAAACGCCTCGCGTGCCGGAATCGACCTCGAGAACGCAATGTACACTATTTGTTCTCGGTTCGCAATATGTTCTTCCTCCGCGACCCGGCCGCCGGATCCTTCCCGCGACCTCGCCCGCCCTGTCTCCCTCCGGGGCGACGGCCGCCGGCGGCCCGATATGCCTAAAAATTTAATCATTGGGCCTAGAATTCGGCACGGGTCCCGCTTTCCGGCCGCCCTCACGACTCTGACAATGCTCCGCCATGATCTTCGACGCCGCTGAAGAAAAAGCCTTCTGTCCCAAATGCCGGCAACCGCTGTTCTACGTGACCGCCCTGCCGCATCCGAAAGCCCCGCAGATGCGGAAGACGACCTTCGTCTGCTATCCCTGCAACCGGACCTGGACCTATTCGCTCGCCGCCGAAGTGGCCGAGCGCTATGCTGCAGGGTCTCATCCCGATGTCGACACCGCCGGCCCCTAGGCCGGCGTGAAATCAATGCCCTGCCGCAGCCTCGGCCTCTCTTTGCCGCCGAGGCCGAGTGCGCGTTCTTCACGGGTTGCTTCCCGCCGCCCGCGCGCGCTTGACGGGGGCACGGGAGGTCCCGCACGGCGCGGCAAGGCGCCGCCAGTCCCGGGATTTTCGTCCCGACCGCCGCGCGCCGGTTCCCCGCTGCCGCCGGCGCGGCACTTAACCGCCCCTTCAGGCGTTATTCAGGCGCCCGAACATAGGGTTCGATCGGGGCGGCACATGCGAGGAGAAGGGGAATGCGCAAGCTGTTCCGGACATGCCTGACAGCGGCGACGTTGCTGGCGGCTCCCGTCGCCGCTCCCACGGCCGGCGCGATGACCGTGCCGGCTCCGGCGGGATTGAACGCCGCCCTCGGCGGCGATCGCCTGCTGCACGAAGCCGCCTATGTATGCTGGCGCGCGTGGCGCTGCGGTCCCTACGGATGGTGCGGATGGCGCCGCGTCTGCGGATGGAGACCCGGCCCGTATTACTATTACGGACCCTACGGTCCCTATTACTATCCCTACTGGCGTTGGCGTTGGCATCACCGCCATTGGTGGTAAGTCGCCGCCGCAAGCGAGGCCGTCGTCCCTGCGACGGCCTTGCTTGCCGCATCGCGGCCGATGCCGGCCAAGCGCAGGCGGGGCCGCACCCGTCGGCGATGCAGGCCCGGCGGCGGCGCCAAAACCAACCCCCCGCCGCGCTCGCAGCGCGTCTCTGGGATTATGAGTTAAATGGAACGGACGCCGATTACTTTCGCGCGTCTTCGATATATCCCGCGGTTTCCGCAGTTTGGCCCCGATCTTCGCGAGATCGACCTTCTCTCCATTTCGCGCGGTTCCGCGCCCTTTTCTTCTCGCCTGCTTGCATAGTGCCGCCAGAATTCCGCCACTTGATGGCGTGGAAGGCAGGACACGCAATTTCCACATGACCGCGCGCGCAACGCTTATGTTTCCTCCGTGGGCGGATGCTCGTTCAGAGGTCAAGTATTCGTTTTGGCCCTTCTCCAAGAAGTAAATGTCGGGCGCATCGATAGTCATCGGTGCGCTGCGCACGACGAATCGCCTGTCCGGATCGCTTTCATGGAATCAAGCTCCAGAAACCGCTCTTGCGGCCGTGCTCGGCCTTCAACCGGGCAGCGTAGGATTCGTGCGTCTCAAAGGCGCCGTAATCGGCGATCGATGACGCGAGGCTCGCGCACTCCAGGAAATGCCGGGCGGCGTGGCGGTAGCGGCTCGACCGCGCCTTGGCGAGGGTGAAGTCGATCATCGCTCGCAGCATGAGGGTCGCGGCGAGCGGGTGCTTGCCGGCAAGCGCATCGGCGGCCGGCGACAGGATCTCGTAATGGTCGCCGTCGAGCTCCCCCGCCCGGCGGATCACGAGACGTGAGGCCCGGTCGAGGGCGGGCCAGGAGATGAAGAACGCCAAGGCCTGAAGCAGACTCGCGTAGCGCTCCGCATGATCGAGCGCCCGCGTCTCGGCCTCGACATCGTCGAAGTCGGGGAGCCGCTTGAGGTAGGCGCGCAGATGCTCGGCGCTGAGCGTGCGCTCGAAGCACGACCAGCGGGCGGCCTGCGCCTCGTCACGGCGGCCGAGCGCGTCGAGCGTCTCGATCCGCGCGTCCTCCCAGTCGAAATTGGGCCAGCCGCCTCGCCTGTGCTCGGCCGCCTCGATGGTTCGCAGCGCCTCTTCCGCACGGCCGGCCGCCAGGAGGCGCCGGGCGATGTCGGCCGCGATGTTGGGGACCCTTCGCGTCTTCTCGTCATACTGGGCGATGAAGGCGTCGACGTCGTCCTGGGCGTCGGCGATCTCCCGCAGGGCGAAGCGGATGGTGCTCTCGCGGCTGTGGGCTCTGATCTCGTCCTCGTAGAGCGGCCCGCCCGAGCCCCAGCCGATGACCTTGCGCTGGCCTTCCCGCGGCCTTGCGACGGGCATCCTCGACAATTCGACGAGCCGCGCCTTCAGATGGTCGAGGCCTTGGCTTCCCAGAGCCGGCGCGAGTGTCTCGATCAGATGATCATACTGGCCGTAGCCGTTCTCATTGAGCGCTTCGAAGACGCGGTCGGCCAAGGCGACGGGATCGGGCTTCGCCAGCTCCGCAAGCGGGCCGAGATCGCAGCACGCGCCGCGAAATACGTCGCTGATCACCCCGTTGCTGTCGTCACAGCGCTCGTGAACCGATTCGGCCAGACCCATGAACCGCCACATCAGTTCGAGCGCCTCGGCAGGATCGGTCCTCGCCACCTGATCGACAATCGTCCGCCGCTGCATCTCGAGATCGGCGGCGAGATCGCGCAACCTGCGCCAGTCGACGAAGGAGCGGGCGCGAGCGATTTGGGCGAGGCGTTTTCTCACCTCCGCCGCCACGCTCTCCGGCGCCTCTCTGGCGGCAAGCTCCAGCCGCAGGCGCCGCTTCACGGCCGCGTCATCTTCGGCGATATCCATGAGCAGCTCGGCCAGGCGCTTCGCGCCCAAGGCTTCGAGGTTTTCGGCGGTCAACGTTTTCTTCGAGGCCATGTTGGTTCCAGCTGGCACGATCAGATGAACTGATCAAACGGCGCGATCTCACTGACGGTCGCGAGCAGCCCTTGCGCCCGCAGCGTGTCGAGATACGCCTCGACGGTTTTCGGCGGGTTCTTGAGGCGCAGGCGCACCGTCTTCACGGCCTTGAGGAAAATGGGCTGCGAGAGGTGGAACTGATGCGTCAGAAACTCGTCCGGGTGCTGCGCCTCGATGCCCCAGGGCTCCAAAGCCTTGGCCGGGAAGTCCTTGAGGTTGGCGGTGACGATGAGATCGGCCCGCCCCTTGATCGCCGCGGCCAGCACATGACGGTCGTCCGGGTCCGGCAGTTTCAGGACGTCGATCAGGTCCTCGTAGCCCGTGACCAGTGCGTCGCGCGTGTGCGCGTTCATCAGGTCGCGAGTCCGCTCCAGCCGCCCCCGGGTGAGGTCGGAACGGGTGCGCAGAAGCGCATTGATCCACTCGTCGTGGACGGCGTCCGACCATTTGGCCCGATAGAGATCCGAGACGGCGAGCTCGAGGAGAAGATCGCGCAGCGGCGCCGGGTAGAGCACCGAGGCATCGAGAAAGGCCGTGAAGCTCCCCAAGGCTCAGTATCCCATGCCCAGTTCCTGAGCCTCTGCGGCAAGCGCATCGAGCACCTTGCGGCGCTCGGCGTCGATCCCCTCCTTGTAGCGCAGGATGTCCTCAAAGCGGACGCGGCGGTGCGTCCCCACTTTGCGGAAGGGGATCTTCTTGTCCTCCAGAAGATGGATAAGGAACGGCCGGGACACGTTCAGGAAGTCGGCCGCCTGCTGGGTGGTGAGCTCGGCGTTCTGAGGCACGATGGTGACGGCGCGGCCCGACGCCATGTCCTCCAGAATCGCGACCAGAAGCGTCACCGCGCCGGCCGGCAATTCGATGGTCTCCTCCTGGCCGGCGTCGCGCACCCGCAGGGTCAAGGGACGCCCAAGGCGCGCGAGCGGCGCCAGCCGCTGCCCGGAGGCGCGGGCGAGCTCCACCTCCTCTCGGGAGGGAGGAACGGTCGTCATTGCTGCGGTGGCCATGGGTCTCTCCTCTTTGGTCACCGTCAATATAGCCCTGCTACCCCATATACGCAATATTCGAAACAAACGAATCTATCGAAGACACTCCGGGCGTGACCTTCAGCAGCATGACCCGGAGGTCGCCGTGGAAGAGCCGCAGAATTCCGGTACTTGCGGCGCCCTTCCCGGAACCGCCGGAAGCAAGAGGGCGCGAAGGGGAGCGA